>CAZJAE010000136.1:0-1644 GCA_964544205.1 uncultured archaeon | reverse complement strand
AAGAACTGGCGAAGAAGACAAATGCCAAATCAAACGCTGGAAGGCAATTAGACGCCACGAAGGAATAATAAAACAAAGATGCAAACCCGGAGAAATATACTGCCTGCCAAGAGCAAGACAAGCCCTGCTTCACTGGGCGTACGACTCGACAAAAATGTGAAATTATAAAAACCAAAAAACTATACGCAAACATTTAAGTAAAACCAAGGAGAACTTACTTTATGCCTTTAAAGAAATACAACTTCAGCTTGGGATACAATGTGGGAAGTGCTTTCTCAAAAAAACAAGCCAAGGCAAAAAGCCCCGCACTTGTTTTAAAGCCAAAAGCCCCCCCAATCAAGACAAAACCAAGAACCTATGGCGCAAAAGCTAAGTTCAGAGTAGTGGAACTCGGACACGGAAACACGCCATACGGACTAGTGCAAAAAGCAGCAAAAAAAAGAGGAACCAAAACAGAATTTATAGGAGTAGAGACAAAAAAAGTAAACCTCGCAAAAACACTCAAACTCGCAAACGCAAGAAAACTTCCCCCAAACCTGCGATTTGAAAGAACCTGCGCGCTAAAAGCCCTTAAAAAAATGCCAAGCGAAAGTACGCATTTAGTATTTGCAAGCTATCTTCTCAATAACATTTCATACAACAGAGTAAAATCGGGAAAAGAATGGGTATCAATGGACATAGCAGTAGTTAACGAAGCAAAAAGAATACTGGTTCC
This sequence comes from uncultured archaeon, assembly GCA_964544205.1. Taxonomy (GTDB): domain Archaea; phylum Iainarchaeota; class Iainarchaeia; order Iainarchaeales; family JAAZKV01; genus JAAZKV01. The sequence continues at coordinate 929 of CAZJAE010000136.1, read as the reverse complement.
AGGCGGAAGGTTTGTCGCGATAGGCGACAAGGGAAGCGTAGACAAATACGAAATGCTCGCAAGCGCAAGCGGACTAAAATTCCACGCCGTCGAGATTCCGGACGCAGTAGCGTCAAAGTCATGCGCGCAATACATAAGAGAAAGAGGCACTCCAAAAGGACGAATGGATTACTTTACAAAATACCTTCGCGGAAGCCCCATGGTTTTAATAGAATACGAAATGCTTGCCCAAAGAGGAATAGTTCAGGAACTAGGCGACATGGCAAAACCAGTAATTTACTTGCTACGAAAACCGCGAACCGACGAACAAAGAGTAAAACCTGTCGGGATGTTCCACACAATAGAAGGCACAACCGCGCTAAACGAAAGAGAAAAAGAAATAGTGCGAGAAATACTAACAAAAGGAGAAGTTGATTAGATGAAACCAAAAACCCCGCCAAAAGGACTCGGAACTCCAAAAAAGAACCTTGCCCGAATGAAGACAATACTTGCGCGCGGAGAAAAAGCCCAAAACTTTGGAAAAGGAATGGCGAACGTCGCCGCCGGACTCGCAATAGGAACAGTCCTCTTCAGCCACCCAAGCAAGCTAAGCCAACGCGTGTTCCTCCCAGTACTGCTAAGCGCAGTCTCGCTTCCTTTCGGACTCGGCGGGATAAAAGCCAAAGGCGCAATACTCTCAAAATGCATCGGGAGAGCAAGAGTCGCAAGAGAAATGACAAAAGCAGTAAAAAACCCAGCTACGAAAAAAACACTATTCGTTCTTGGGAACGGAAAATTCAATCTCACTGAAAAAGAATCCCTCCAAGCAGTCCTCAACGGAAAAGGAACAACTCTTGAAAAAAACTACGCGGACAGGGCTCTGAAAAGAGAAATAGAACGACTCAATACAGAAAGAAAACTACCAAACTAAAATAACACAGTCAAAAACA
>CAZJAE010000135.1:0-1663 GCA_964544205.1 uncultured archaeon | reverse complement strand
TCTTTTTATCTCCAATATCAAGCGCCATTTGGCGGAGTTTTGCAAGAGCCGCGTTCTTCTGCTCGGCTTTTGATTTAACTTCAATCTCCTTTGTGCTTTTATCAATAACCTTTAACACATTAGTGTTTTTTTCTTTAAAAACCTGATTTTTTATCATCTCCGGACTTACTTTAGGCGCAGGAGCGCTCCCCTTAGTCATAAGCCCTTCTTCAAACCTAATCCTCTGAGGTATAGGCATCTTCTCTTCCTTTGTGAGCCCCATTTTAGGTATCTCGCTTCTCCTCTTCTTTTCTTCAACAATAATCTCCGGCTCGGCTTCCTCCTGGTACATTCTCTTCGCAAAAGCCGCTCCGATAAGAACAACATACATTGTGATGCTTAAAAGAAAAAAATAATCCGAATTCATTCCAAGCGCAATAATCGCCGCAATTGGGAGTCCGAAGATAAGGGCCCCCGCCCCGTAACCATAAGCGATTTTGTTAGTGAAAGCCTCAAGCTGAACGCTTGGCATGGCTGTTCTGACAACAGAATAACCGACAGAGAAACTTCCAAGCAAGAAGAAAGCATAAACGAGTTCCTGCATCAAATCAAATCCCGCATATATGCAGTCATAAAAGTTTTTTGTAGTATTTATTAGTTCTCATCAAGCCAAAGTCCCGCGCAAAAAGAGCTCCTCTTTTGATTTGTCCACGCCAAAACCCTGCTTGAAAGAACCTTTGAGTAATTCTTTTATACTATTACTGCGTTATTTTTTCATGGATATAACAGAAGTAATTTTCGCTGTTTTTGATTTTCTAAAACTTGCAATCCCAATGGCGGTCCTCGTATTTGTAATATACAAGGCGCTTGCTCCTGTAAAAAACTGGCTGAGCGAAAAATACAACCTTTCATGGATGAAGTCAGTAGTTCTTTTAAACTTCATAATAATCTTCGGCTTCCTTGCCCTGTTTTATCTTTATTTTGCGGCAACAGGAGCGCTAAAAGCTGCGCCAATTGCTCCCGAGCTTGAATACACTCTTGGAGAAAACGCGCTTTTGCTTGCAATAGGACTTGTAAGGGTTCTAATAGCATCAGTAATACTAACACTGGCGCTACTATTCTTTGAATTCATAGCCAGCCTCGCAATGGACTCAAAAATCATAAACATTGGCGCAAAAAACGTGCATTCAAAGAAACACGGCGAAGAAAGCGCTTCAATTGTAATGCAGTTCTTCGGAGTGCTTGTAACAGTAGTAATATTTTTGATACTCTTCCTGTTCGTGTTCCAGTGGGTTCCGCTAGGGCTTGTAGTGTTCATGTTTTACGGAGGAGTAAAAGAAATCCCCCTCTTGTTGACGGGTTTTTTGTGAATAGGAAAGGGTTTATATTTATTGAAACTCAATATTTATTATCAAAATAATGATTTTTAGCGATTTTGCCTTTAAAGGCACGGCAAGCAAAACGTGCAAAAAATGAAGGCAGTTGAAGAGCTTAGAAGGGTTGAAAGGGTTAGTGATGAAATGAATTCAAACAGAGTCATATTTTTGCACTCCCTAATGGCAGGAATAATGCTCTTGTCCCTTCTTCTCGCAAATCCAGGATTTGCTTACGCAATAGAATCCGAAACAAGCGTATTGCATTTAGCCGACAATCCGCAGGGAGCATCAACAACAGGAATAATCCT
>CAZJAE010000134.1:0-1729 GCA_964544205.1 uncultured archaeon | reverse complement strand
TATAAGATTGCGCTCTTGTCAAACACCGAGAATCTCTACGCGAAAGAGATTGTAAAAAAGCTTGAGCTCAAAAAGTACTTTGATGTCCTGTGTTTTAGTTTTGAGATGGGTGCTCTTAAGCCTGAAAAGGTTTGTTTTAACAATGTTTTAAAGAAGCTCAAAGTCAAGCCCAATCATGCGTTGATGGTTGGGGATTCTCTTCGCTCGGACATTATGGGTGCAAGGGATGCGGGGCTTCACAATTGTCTAATAAATCGTTCGGGCAGAGTTATTGATATTGTGAAGGTTCGTCCCGAGTTTGAGATTAGGTCAATGAAGGACTTGCCGTGGGTTTTGGGTGAATTGAATGCCAAGAAGACTTCCTAATACTTTGCTTTCGCAGAACCTTGCTGCGAGGAGGGCGAAGATGCAGAGGATTAAGTCCGGAATTGATGGCACTGCGGCGCTGGCGGAAGTGGGAAAGCCCGTTTTGAGGCAGGTTTCAAGCAATGCTTATGCGTTTTCGGGCGCGGTAAGGAATGAGTCGGGGGATTTGCAGAAGTTTGGAAAGCGTCTTGTTAGAAATCTGCAGTCAAAGAATCGCGTTGTGAAAAAGGCGCGGAGAAAGTGGCTTAAGGGTTATAAGCATAAGATTCCTCTTAGGACGGTTCCTAAGTCAAAATGATTGTGCGTGGGGTAGTTTTTGGTTTTGGTGATTTTTGGTTTTAAAGAATCAGGTTTTATTTTTGGAAAGGTTGGTTTTGGTGGTTTGATGGTTGAGAGAGTTCAGTTGGGCACAGTTGTTTCTACTATGGAGGGTCCTTCTCCCTCAAGCGTTTCTTTTGTCATTAACAGCGGCAAGGCGCATAAGGGAATGTTTGCTGAGCTTGAGTATTCTGAAGGCATTATGATGCTTCTTGTGGAGGACGTGATTAAGACTAATAGATATTTTGAGCGTCCTGATTCTGTCAAGGTGATGGGCGAGGAGCTTGAGAAGAATTTTCCTGCGAGCGAGTGGGAGTTTTTGATTGCCCAGACTCGTCCGCTCGGAGTGTTTAAGGATAATTTGATTTCGCGCCCGACTTTTCCTCCTTCTCCTGGGGCAAAAGTTTTTGAGGCTGATAATGAGAGGATTAAAAAGTTCTTGGGTCTTGAGGACAACGGGCTTTCTCTTGGGCGTTTGCAGTTTCACGATGTTGACTTAAAAGTTAATTTGTCAAAAATTCTCCAGAAGCACTTGGCGATCGTTGCGACTAGCGGCGCGGGGAAGTCTTATTTTGTGAGCGTTCTTCTTGAAGAGCTTTTGTCAAGGAAAAAGGAGCAGGGGCAGATTGCTGTCGTGGCTATGGACACTCACGGCGAGTATACTTGCTTTGGGGAGCCGGTTAAGCAGTCGTCAAAAGATAATTTTGTCGATTTTTCTTCAAAGACAAGGATTGTTGACGGTTCAAAGATTAGGATTTCTTGTTCAAAGCTTAACGTTTACATGATTTCTTCTATTGTCGAGCTTTCGCCTACGCAGAAGAGGGCGCTTAATGGGATTTTTTCCAGGCTTAATGAGGAGATGCGTTCGGGTGCGGGCCCGTTTGATCTTTCTAGCGTTCGAGCAGAGATTGCTTCTGTTGAGGATGCAAAGACTGCCGCTGCTCTTCACGGTATTATTTCCGAGCTTGATGATTTGCAGCTTTTTGGAAAGATTGACGAGCCGGGGATTGTTGATTTGGTAAAGCCGGGAAACCTGGTTGTTTTT
>CAZJAE010000133.1:0-1759 GCA_964544205.1 uncultured archaeon | reverse complement strand
ACTGGCCAATTGCGCTCTCAAGTAATTCTCTTGGAGTCATTTGTCCTGTTGAGTCGATTGTCAATACAAAGTCGTTTTTGCTGTACTCGTATTTTACGCCGTGTTTTCTTAGTATGTCTAGGTGCTGGTTCTGCTGTTCTGTGTTGTACGGGTCTGCGAAGAAGAGTTTTCCCGCTTTTACTTCCATAGCTCCTTTTGGAACTTCGTTTAGTATTGCTTTTGTGTCGTAGCTTTTGTCGTTTATTACTTCTATTATTTCGTTGTATGATACGATTGCTGGCTGGTATCTTACGTGTTCTGCGCCTGTGCTCATTACAGCAGTCATTTCAATTTTTATGTTCTGTTCTTTTCCGAGTTTTGTAATCGGTATTTTCTTGTCAAGTATTTCGATTTTAGGGTCTGTGCATTTTATGTCTTTGCTTGTAACAACGCATGGCCCTGTTTTTTCCAGCACTAGTTTTACCGTGTCGCCTTTCTTGTATCCTTTTACGTCTGTTTTTATCGGCAAGAGTCCGAGTCTGTTTGAAAGCATTTCGTCGAATACTACCGAATCGTTTTCGTATATCTGAACCTGGTCTATCGCAAGGCATGGAACTTTAGTCATTATTGTTCTTCTAAGTGTATTCATGAATGATGGGTCTGTCCCTTTCACAAGGTATTTTGTGATTGTCCCTTTTTCGTAAACCTTTTTGATATCCATTTTTCACACCTTTAATTATTATTTATTTTACTTTTGCGATTTTCCTCTGAATTTTTTCTGTTTTCTGCATCCGTCGTGCGGTAGAGGCGTTACGTTTTCTATTGAAACGATTCTCAGTCCGTTTCTTGTGAGCGATCTAATTGCAGCTTCAGCTCCTGTTCCTGGCGAAGGGCTTCTGTTTCCGCCGTGTCCTCTTACTTTAACAAATACTTCTCGTATTCCTTTTTCTTTTGCCGCATTTGCTATGTTTTCAGCGAGCTTCATTGCAACATATGGTGATCCTTCTTTGTGCTGTGCTTTTGTTTCCATTCCGCCTGTCGCTTTTGATATTGTCTCAGCGCCTGTAAGGTCGGTTAAGAGCATCATTGTGTTGTTGTGTGTTGCATAAATGTGGATTACTCCTCTTATTTCAGCCATCTGATATCACCAAATTTTACTCCTTGCTCTCTTTTTTTGCTTCTGCAGGTTTTGCTTCGTCGAATTGTTTTTTCAATTCGGATTCTTTGTCTTGTTTTGCAGCGTCTTTTTTTGCGTGTTTTTGTTTCTTTTGTTCAAACATCATTTCGTTTCCGTACCACGCGATTTTTCCTTCTTCTTCGGCGCTCACAATGTAGCTTGGCTTGTCCACTTTCTTTCCGTCTATTGCTACGTGTCCGTGGACTATGAATTGTCTTGCCTGTTTTGGAGTGTTCGCCATTCCTTTTCTCCACACTATTGTCTGAAGTCTTCTTTCAAGAAGCGCTTCTGGAGTCAGAATCAAGACGTCGTCAAGAACCGGTGTTCCTCTTAGTATCCCCATTGTTTTTAGGGAGTCAAGCAGTTCTTTTTCTCTTTTCAGTCTGTTTTCAAGAGTCAGCGCGAGCAGTTTTCTTGCTGTCGCTCTTTTTGTTCTGATGATTGTTTCGGACCGGTATAGTTCTCTTTTGTTCTTAAGCCCGTAGAGTTTCTTCAAGTCTCTTTCTTTTTCGATTCTTTCCTTTTGGAATGATCGTCTTGGTCTTTCGAATTGTTTTCGTTTCTTCTTTGGGTCACCCATAATCATCACTTCTTAGCGTCCTT
>CAZJAE010000132.1:0-1787 GCA_964544205.1 uncultured archaeon | reverse complement strand
AAGAAGCACAAGATGAAGATTTTTTTGAGCACGCAGGCGAGTGTTTCTAATTCTCTTGCGTTAAAGGAATTCGCGTCGCTTGGAGCTTCAAGAATTATTCTTGCGAGGGAATTGAATTTGAGGCAAATCAAGGCTGTGAAGAAGAATGCGTTGAAGAGCGGTGTTGAAGTGGAGTGTTTTATTCACGGCGCGATGTGTATTTCGGTTTCGGGAAGATGTTTTTTGAGTCATGATTTATTCGGCAGGAGCGCAAATAGGGGCGAGTGTCTTCAGCCTTGCAGAAGAGCTTTTTTCCTTGACGGAAGCGCTCCTAATTACGAGAAGAAGGAAGTGTATCTTGACGGCGATACTATCTTGTCGGCTAAGGACATGAAGACGATTGATTTTTTGGATAAGGTTATTGATACTGGCGTTGATTCTCTCAAGGTGGAGGGAAGGACTAAGCCGAGCGATTACGTTGCGGGAGTGACTAAAGCATACAGGGAAGCTATTGATGCTGTGTTTGACGGTTCTTTTTCAAAGGAAAAAGTGGCGCATTGGAATAGAGAGCTTGAGAAGGTTTACAACAGGGAATTCTCTGAAGGTTTTTTTAATAAAATTCCTGACGGAAATGACCTTGCAAAAGGGCAGGGGAGTTTTCAGAAACAAAAGAGGGTGCAGGTTGGTTTTGTTGTTAATTATTACACCAAAGTTGGTGTTGCTGAAATAAGGGTTATTGATGATATGCAGATTGGCGACAAACTAGTGTTTGAGGGAGTAAATACTTTCCTTGAACAGGACCTTGACTCTATGCAGGTTCATCACAAGAATGTTAAGTCCGCCAAGAAGGGGGACCTTGTTGGAATTAAGACAAAAGAAAGAGTGAGGCTTAATGACAAGGTTTTTGCTTTGAGGGAAAGAAAATAATCCAAAAAGCGCTTATTTATAGCCGGCTTCATTAATTGTTTTTTTAGCAGATTCGTCTTTTTTTTGCTGTCTTAATTTTATGAAGACCATTTTTTAAATTGGTGTTCTTTTAAGTCAAGCTTGTCGTCAATTGATTTTTCTTTTCCTCTTCGCATTATTTCCGACAGGAATAGGACGAGCGCTGCAAGCGCGATTATTATCAAAAACGCAAATATTGATTCCCCTTGTCCGAACTGGAACAGTGCTTGTGTGTTTGTATTTTCTTCTTCTGCAAAATTATTCCCGGAGTGAATTAATAGCATTTCTTTTTCTTCATTAGTGTCCTGTGTGTTGAGTGTTTTTGGGGTTGTTGGAGTAGCTATTCTTACAATCGGCGTTTTTTTCTTCCCAGTGTTTGTATCTGCGTTGCTTTGCTGGGGAATTGTGTTTGTTCCCGAGCTTAGGAGAGCTGTGCTTCCCCCAGTATAGCCCCCGCCGCTTGTTCCTCCTCCGCCAAGAGTTGCAACGTTTATTGTTGCCTGGCTTGTCAATGCTTCGGAGTAGTGTCCTGCATTGTCAAGAGCTTTGGCGTAAAATGTGTATGTTCCGTTTGGGAGCGAAGCGAAGGTGTATGTGTTTGTGTTAATGCTTATCCATTCGCCTCCTTCTTTTTGCACAAAGTATTCTTTTATTCCGGAGCCGTTTAAGTCATCTGCAAAAAAGTTCAGGATTGCGTCGGCTCCGTTTGAAGCTGTTGTGAATTGAGTCATTATTGGAAAGTTATTGTCAATAGTAACGCATTTTTCTGATGAGTTTGAATCGTTGCCGGCAGAGTCAAATGATTCTACAATATAGCAGTATGATGCGCCTTCGTTTAAGTCATAGTCATTGTAATTATTGTC
>CAZJAE010000131.1:0-1817 GCA_964544205.1 uncultured archaeon | reverse complement strand
TTCACGCATATAGAACTAAGAAACTCGGTATATGAGCCGGAATACAAAAAAATTCCTTACTCTGAAAGAATCGTATTCCTCCCTCACTGCTCGAGAAACGTGAAAGTATGCAAAGCGACGGTGGATAACGAAGGCATTCACTGCAAGAACTGCGGAGGATGCGCAATAGACGAAGTCACAAAAATCGCAAAAGAACTCGGATACATGGGCGTATTCACAGCGCACGGCGGAAGCATGGTGAAGAAAATAATTGAAAAATACAAGCCGCGCGCGGTTGTCGGCGTTTGCTGCTTTCCAGAAGCGCTAATGGGAATAGAAGGAGTAAAGGCGCTAGGAAGAATCCCCCAAGCGGTTCTCCTATTAAATGACGGGTGCCAAAACACAGTAATGAACATCCCTCTATTAAGAGAAAAAATGCAGATGATAGACCAAACCGTTTTAGAACAAAGCCAAAAAACAAAGAAAAAGAAATAACAATCTCTTAACAACCAAGACTCTTTTTGCCTGCATCAAAAACTAATCAATCAGCTTAATGAAACGCTCAATCTCGTCAAAACTCTTCGCCAAGAAAAGCGGGCGGAACTTTCTCAACTGATTCTCAGTAGAAATCCCAGTAGCTTTCGCAATAAACTTAACACCAAGCCTCTGGCACATCAAACCATCCTGAACAGAATCCCCGATAAAAACAACCTCGTTTGGTTTTAACTTTAACTTCTTTAAAGCAACTACAAGAGGCTCAATGTCAGGCTTCTTATGTTCAACATCATCGCTAGTAATCACAAACTTTAACCTACTCCTTGTTTTTTTATCAAAAACCGCGTCCACAAACAAATGCCTCGAACCAGTAACTACTCCAACTGGGAGACGCTTAGACACCCGCTCAATAAAACCCTTCGAATCCTTAAACCACAAAGACTTAGCCTTGTGCTTCTTTAACAACTTAACAAAATACTTCCTCCTAAACTCGACAAACTTGTACAAATCAATAACCTTCTTCGTCGAATCCATCAAAAAATAAGCAATATCCCTTGAATGAAGCAAAGACAAGTCCCTCATCTTCTGATGAGTAACCCTAAAACCAAACTCTTTAATCGCAGCACCATCACTCTGCATAATCAACGGAACAGAATCAATCAAAGTCCCGTCCAAATCAATTAGAATTGCCTTAATTTTCATGCCAGAAAGATTAAACCACTAACCAATATAAACCTAACCAAGAAGAAGATTTTTAGAAAGCAGGCTCCGCAATTTGAATTTATATATTTAATGTGAAATTTGCGAGCAAAGCGAGCAACACCCCAAAGGGGTGCGGTTCTGCCAGCTGGAACGCCAGCTGCCCCGATAATGTAGTGGTCAAGCATACCACCCTCTCACGGTGGATACCCGGGTCCGAATCCCGGTCGGGGTATTAAGTTTTTATATTTAGTCAGCATATTCCTGTATGATGAAAACTAATACAAAGTTGTTTCTTATTTTGTGGGTTAGTTGCATCATTGCGTCTGTTCTTATTCTTCCTTATGCGTTGAGCGCACAGGCGGAGGTTCTCGCGCAGTCGGGGGCTTCGCTTCCAGTGATAGTTTTAGTATCCGTGATTCAAAGCGCGGTGCTGTTTGGGATAGTCGCTTTTTTGGGCGTGAGGCTTGCGGAGAAGACGGGATTCAAACTGCCTTTACTAACTGCGTGGATTGAGAAAAAGAAAGTGAAGTGCGCTGATGCGCTTGTGCTTTCAATAGTTTTAGGGTTTGTAGCCGGGTTAGTAATAATCCTGATTGATATTTTTGTCTTCCAACAGCCCGTAATACTTAGTGTCCAGCCTG
>CAZJAE010000130.1:0-1826 GCA_964544205.1 uncultured archaeon | reverse complement strand
GCCCAAACTGCAATGAAAAAACATTCACAACATTCTGGAGAGGATACGTAGTAATCATAAATCCGGAACAATCAGACATCGCGAAAAGAATGGGCATAACAAGAAGAGGAAAATTCGCGCTAAGACTAAGCAGGTAAAATTTAACGGGTGAGCAAATGGAAGTAAAAGTAATTGAAAAAAAGAGAAACGAACTATTAAAGAGAAACGAAGTAACGGCTGAAGTGAAGGAAAAAACAATTCCATCAAAACAGCTGATAAGGGACAAACTCTCGGCGCTCCTAAACGCAAAAGCAGAATCAATTGCTATAACAAAAATGGAATCAAAATTCGGCTCATCCCACACAAAAATATTCGCAAGAGTGTACGACACTCCTGAAGAACTCAAAAAAAGAGAAGCTGAATACATAAAAGTAAGAAACTTCGGAAAAGAAAAGAAAGAAGACGCAGCAGCAAGCGGACCAGAAGCTCCACCTGCAAACTTCAAAAAGTAAGGACTACTGATGGTGATAAAGAATGGCTGGAAAAGAAGAAGCAAAGAAAAAACTAAAATCAGAAAGATATGACGTTTCAAGCGGAGTTCTAAAAAGAAAAGGAAAATTCTGCCCAAAATGCGGACCAGGAGTATTCATGGCAACGCACAAAGACAGAAACTCATGCGGAACATGCGGATACATGGAAAAGAAGTGAAAAAACTTCTTTTTCAACTAATTTTCAAACGCAAAACAATCCCCTCAAAACCTTTTAAAACAACAAAAAACAAACTAAATGCATGCTATACTACCTGATACTCGCATTCATGATAATATTCCCATTCTTCTACCACCGAATAATCCTGAAAAACACGCCCAAACAAACCGCAAAAAATCTCCTCCCAAAACCCGGAAAATGGACTAAAGAATTCGCCGGCTCGATAAAACTCTTCCTCCTTCTATTCTCGGCATTCATTATCCTCTCAATAATACTTCAAGCCGCTGGAATAAACGACCTTCACAAAGTAGACGACATAGTCGGGCAAAACATCGCCCAAGACACGCCCTATTTTATGTTCTCAATAATAATAGTAGTCCTAATAGAAGAATTCTTCTTCAGGGCATTTTTGCAAAAAGCCGCAGGAATAATCCCCTCAACAATACTATTCGCGCTTGCCCACTACACATACGGCTCAATAGCAGAAATAATAGGAGTATTCGCGCTCGGACTCATTTTAGCATACTGGTACAAAAAACACAACTCGCTGATGCAAAACTACATGGGGCACTTCTTATACAACGCCGCCGCAATAATCCTCTACGCATGCCTCTGAACAATTTATAGAACTACTGCATGACAAATAATATAGTGAAAAAAATGCTCGTGATGGGAATAGAAAGCACAGCACACACATTCAGCGTGTCAGTCATTGAAACAGACTTGCTGGAAAAAGGATACGAAAAATCAACCTGCTTAATAAAATCAAACGAAAAAGACTCCTACACAACAGAACAAGGCGGAATGATTCCAAGAGAACTCGCAGAACACCACTACAAAACAGCGCCCGGCGTAATAAAACAAGCGCTTGACAAAGCAGGCGTTGAGCTAAAAGACATCAAACTAATCTCATTCTCCCAAGGACCAGGAATAGGAAACGCGCTAAGATGCGGAGCAATAACAGCCCGCCAACTAGCGCTAAAAAACAATACCCCTCTCATCGGAGTAAACCACTGCGTTGCGCACATAGAAATAGGGAGAAAACTCTGCGGCGCAACCGACCCAGTAATGCTATATGCATCAGGCGCAAACACTCAAATAATCTGCTACGAAAACAAATACTATAGAGTATTTGGAGA
>CAZJAE010000129.1:0-1831 GCA_964544205.1 uncultured archaeon | reverse complement strand
TAGCTCTGGTCTTCTTGAACCTGCTTGTATCCTTTGTTCGTGTAGCCATTAATTCACCATTTAATTAACTAACATGCTTCTAAACAATTGAAAACCAATAAGGTTTATAAATCATGGTTTAGAGCCCTGTTAAAGGGGCTTTTAATCATTTTTGACAACAGGCAAAGAAACAAAACAAAGCTACTTTTTACCCACAATCATTTTCGCAACTTCAAGCTTCTCCTCGTCGCTGAGTGCGTCAAATATTCTCTTCACAAGCCTCTTTCGCTCGGCTTTTGATAAACTCCTAAAATAACTCAAAGCCATTTCTTCCATCATAACAACACCACGCCCGAAAACTAATAATAATTAACACACTTTAACTGCTAAAAGCTTTATCTTTCGCCGCTTTCACGAGTCCAAAGAACAGCGGCGCCGGCTTTTCAAGGCTTGACTTAAGCTCAGGATGCGCCTGCGTCGCGACAAAATACGGATGGTTTGAGAGTTCAATGAACTCAACAAGCGTTTTGTTTGTGCTCGCTCCTGAAATCACAAGCCCGTTTTTTTCAAGCTCTTTGTGGTAATTCGGATTCACTTCAAACCTGTGGCGGTGCCTCTCCGAAACAATGGTTTTAGAATAAAGCCCAGACACAATGCTTCCTTTCAAAAGCTCGGCGTCATACTTTCCAAGCCTCATAGTTCCACCCATGTCAACAACCCTTTTTTGGGCATCCATCAAAGTTATTACCTTGTCTTTTGCACCCGAATTCATTTCAGTCGAATCAGCCCCGCTAATATTGCACTTGTTCCTCGCATACTCCACAACGGCTGCCTGCAGTCCTAGACAGATCCCAAGAAAAGGGAGATTATTTTCACGAGCGTATTGTATTACCTTGATTTTCCCTTCCCATCCCCTTGTTCCAAAACCGCCAGGAACAATTACTCCGTGAAGCAATCCAAGCGCGTCTTTAACGCTTCCGCCCTGTTCTATTTTTTCAGTATCAACAAAACCGACTCTCACGCTTACTCCAAGATTTGCAGAACAGTGATGAAGCGCCTCAACCACGCTCGCATAAGAATCCCCAAGCGCGGTGTACTTCCCGCAAATCCCGATATTAATGCTTTCCATAAGCTTGTCACTCTTCATTTCAGCCATTTTTTGCGCAAGCGCTTCAAACTTGTTTAACGCCTCTTCATCCTTCGCTCCAAGTTTTAAACCAAGCTTCTCGTCAAGCACTCCCAAAAAACCCTGTTCCTTTAGTTTTACTGGAATTAAATAAACGGAAGGAACATCAATCGCTGTAAAAACACAATTTTCTTTTACATTGCAGAACAACGCGATTTTCTTTTTCACTTTTTCCGAAAGCATTTCACTGCATCGACAGGCAATCACATCAGGCCAGATACCGACTTTGTTAAGCTCTCTAACGCTGAGCTGAGTGGGCTTTGACTTCTGCTCATGAACCCCTTCAGGAACCGGAACGTAAGAAAGGTGAACAAAAAGAACATTGTCCCTCCCGACATCCTGCGCAAGCTCCCTGACAGCCTCAAGGTAAAGCGCATTCTCCATGTCGCCCACCGTTCCGCCGATTTCAATAAGCACAACATCAGCTTTGGCATCTAATGCAACAGCGTGAATTCTCTGCTTAATCTCATCAGTGACGTGCGGAACGAACTGAACAGTTTTTCCAAGATACTCTCCTTTCCTCTCTTTTTCAAGAATGCTTTTGAATATCTTCCCCATGGTGAGGTTCCACCCGCCCTTGGCAGTCACTCCCAAAAATCTTTCATAGTGCCCAAAGTCCATATCGCACTCGGTCCCGTCGTCAAGAACAAAAACCTCGCCGTGCTC
>CAZJAE010000128.1:0-1845 GCA_964544205.1 uncultured archaeon | reverse complement strand
GCCATTTTTTCATGCTTCCGCCGGGGTCGCTTGAGAGAGTTATTTCTCCGGCTATTGTCATTGCGAGTTTGTCCATGTTGATATATTTGTCATGATGGACTTAATAATGATTTCTATTCATTCGTTTTCTTTATGGCTCGTTCTTTTGCCCAAAAAGTGTATTTGGCGTGCGCAAAGATTCCAAAGGGCAGGGTTTCGACTTATTTGGCGCTTGCAAGAAGGATTAATTCTCCAAAGTCCGCGAGGGCTGTTGGGAATGCGCTTAACAAAAACACTGACACTGTTAGAGTGCCTTGTCATAGGGTTGTTAGAAGCGACGGATTTGTGGGAGGATATGCTTTTGGATCGAAAAAGAAGATTGCGCGACTTAAAAGAGAGGGGGTAAGGGTTTCGGCTAGCGGGTTTATTGATTTGAAGAAGTTCGGTTTTGAGTGAAAACATTTTCACGGGATTATTTATACGAGGTCAGCTGCTTTTCCGTATTTTCTGTCGCTGTTTTTTATTTCTTCAACCATTTTTTTAGCCATTTCTTTCGCGAGTCTTAGGGTGTATGGGTCTTTTAGCGCTCGGGGCTTGTCTGTTTTGTGGGTTTCGTCTCCGTACCATGACGCGTGGTATGCCACTCCGAGCGGAATATTTTTCATTCCCATCATTGTGCATGCTTTCATCAGGTTTGGCGTCACCATGTCGCCTTCTTTGCTTGAGTTTATGAACCCTGCGTGTCTTCCGTAGAGTCTTTGTTTGTATAGTTTTTTCTTTTTCGCGTAAGCGTATGATGCTTTCAGGTTTTTTCCGTCGCCCCATAGTTCTTCTACGCCTCCGTCGAGCGCGCATAGTCTTGAGAGCATTGCTTGGAGGAGCGCGGGTCTTGAGTAGAAGCTTGTGAATGTTGAGAATATTATTCCGTCGGCTTCCATCATTGCTTTGTATACTATGCGCATGTCGTCTTGCGGAGCGAATCTCCCCTCGTCGTGGTATGCTTCAAAGAATTCTTGTTTAGTCATCTGTTCGTATGCGTCTTCTATTTTGAGTGCTTGTCCTTTTTGTGTGTATAAATGGTCGTGTGTTCTCACGTAGCAGTCGCACCTGTGGAGTTTTTCGCTGAATCTGCACTGTGCGGGGCATGTGGAGTAGCATTCTTTGCATGCCCCTATTTTGAGGTCGTGGAGGTCAATCAGTTGGATTTCTGCCCCTGCTTTCTTTGCTTCTTGTAGCGTTATTTTTAGCAGTTCTGTGCTTATTGGGTCTTCCGCTGCGCATTCGTATTTTCTTCTTTTTGCGCTCGCTATTCCCAGTATTCGCACGGGCTTGTCCGAGTGGTCGTATAAGTATTTTGTAGTCATTTGAACCCGCATTATTTGGGCTTTTTTTCAATAAAAACCTTGGTGGTTGTGTGCAATTAAGTATAAATAGGGTTTTTTGCAGTAATATTTCATGATTAATTTCTTTGGCAGCTGGTTTGGGGACATGAGCGTTATTCTCTTTATATTGTTTCTTTTTGTAGTGTATTACTTTTTTTTGAACAAGAAGAACAAGAGGGATAATGACAAGGCCGCGCTCGTTGTTTCGCTTGCCGCTTTTTTGATTTCAGCCGGGCAGATTTGGGGGTCTATCAGCGGGGACGTGTTTAGGGGCACTAGCGAGGGTTATTGGCTCTTTATGCTGGTTGCGATTATTTCGCTTATTGTTCTGCTTAAGGAAATATCTATTGTCTTTGGGGATCATAAAGTTGAGTAGTTATGGTACCGCGTGGCTTTGGGTGTAAATAAACTATTAAAAACCGGAATAGGAGTATTGTTTTATGCAGAAGCTGTTTGACGGGATATTTTCTTCAGGTGCGGGGAT
>CAZJAE010000127.1:0-1881 GCA_964544205.1 uncultured archaeon | reverse complement strand
AGAGCTGGAAGTTACAAACGCTGATTTTCCTGTTCCTGGAATCGTGTACATGTACAACTCGGCTGCCATTCCCTTGCGGTCTTCAGTTACTGCGAAAATCTTCACATTTCCGCTTGAAAGCATTGCAAAAACTGGGGATATTAATAGAAAGAGGACGAATATTACGAGCAGAATTTTCGCGTATCCGAAAATATTTGAGCCTCTGCTGCCAGAATTATGCATAAAACCCCAACTTCTATTTTTTACAGAAATATTGATGGTTTTAGTGTTTATAATACTTATTAAAACGTGAAATACAACGCAGATTTGGCAGACTCGCGGGGATAAATTTGGAAAAGTTTTGCTCAATTAAAAAAAAGTTCTGCAAACCCTTGGACTAATTTTTTTAAAACTAGAACGGATAAAAAGTAGGATTGTTTTTTAAAAAACAGCAGAGGAAGTGGAACAACAAACAACCTCGGAATCGCCACACGTTGGTGAGCACGTTTTCCCTTCCTCTGCCTACGCGAAAAGAGTCTTTGGCTCTTTTTGCGCTTTAACTCTCTTGAAAGCTTTTTCCACTTTCACATGAATTCTGCTTCCAATCTACTCTTAGCATTCTTGTTGTTTAAATACCTTTTCAAAACTAATTAACTGCAAAAAATTTTTCGTCAAAACGTGAAACAAAACTAAGTCAATTGACTTAATTTTGGCGAGGAAAGTCAAAAATAATGCAGGCAAAAATGCATTGCCGTGCGAAACGCTGTTCGACAGGAAGTGATATATATGGTTTAATTGTTTTTATTGTAAAACAATGCATTGGTTTTTATGAATCACAGCAAGATGGAACAAAGATTTTTTGTAAAATCTTTTGAAGAAGATTTTTGCACAAAGACTATGATTGGGAAAATTAAAACAAACTGCCAGTCGGTTGAGGAAATTTGCAGGATTAAAATAATTAAGCCAAACACCATTAGTTTTGGAAAGGAAAAACGGCTTTCATGCACTATTTTGCATAAAAGTTATCTCAAGACTTACCGCCCGCAGGGAATTATTTTCACTGCAAAGCAAAATCCGGATTATATTTTTCCGTTTGACTTGTCGGTTCTTGGCGCTACGAGCAAAATAATAGTGCATTATTACAGAATCAAGAACAATCTTGACATTTATTACAACCAGCCTCTTATCAAAGGATTTGAAAAATTTGTCTTTAAGGATTTTGAGTCGTTAATAAAAATAATCAAATCGCCGGAACATGCATGGATTGAAGTCAACCGGTTCAGAAAGTCAATGGGTTTTGAGCCTCTTGCTAAAAGCAAGCGCAGATTGGTTGAGTATAACGAAGCAGTGTTCCACACGCCGGTAAATATTGAGCCTGTGGCAATTTTTGGATATAAAAAGAGCTCTAAAATAAAAGCAAAATCGCTTAATCTGCCTCATTTTAGGAGCGCTAAGGAATTTTTTCTAAAAACGCGCAAGAACGAGCGCAAATAAACCATAAAGAAAGCATAAAGCGCGGCTCACGCTGGGTTGTTTTTGAAATCAAACTTAACCGCCTTTGACGGCGGCCAAGTTCAAAAGTAGAATTTAGGTGCTTTTCTTAGTGCATTATCCGAATAATGCGCCTAAGCCTGCAGCTGCTTCTTCTTCAGTCTTTTTATTGTCTTCTTCAGCCTTCTTCTCTTCAACCGGTGCGCTTGCGCCTGCTGATGGAGCTGCTACTGTAGCCACTGCTGCTTTAGCAATTGCATCATCGATGCTGATGTTCTTCAATGAAGCCACCATTGCTTTTACTTTTGCCACGTCGAACTCAACGTGAGCTGATTTTAGCACTGCTTCAACATTCGCTTCAGTCATTTCTTTCTTTGCTGAATGAAGCAACATAGCTGCGTATACGTACTG
>CAZJAE010000126.1:0-1904 GCA_964544205.1 uncultured archaeon | reverse complement strand
AAGCCTAAAAACTAAAAACAGATATATAACAAAGAAAAAAAAGAATAAAACAACTAAGTAAACTATCAATCACAAAAAATATCAAAGATCCAAATAAATTTAATAAAATATTCACACAAAGAAAAATATTTAAACTACACAAAGCATATGTTAACATGGCAAATTTTTTGGAAGCGCAAAAATCAGTCTGCCCGCAAAACGAAGAACTCCTTGTGCCGATATACAAAATCAGTTTTTTCACAACAAGCGCGGCAATACTCCCATGGATAGGAGTAGTGCTTGACCAGTTATACCACAGAAACTTCACAGACGCTCTCTTTGGAAACGTAATAATGGTGCTTGGAGCAGTTGCAATAATAATAGTACTCGCGCAGATGATAAAACTACTCACCCAAAAATCAAGCCCTGTAAGAAAAATACTCCCAATACTTTTAGTGCTTGAACTCGGGAGCATAATCTCATTCATTGCCGGACTTTTAGCATACTTATTTTTGTGAAAATCAAGGCATCCACAAAAAGACAATCAGATTAAGCACAGAAAAAATTATTGCTGCAATGTGAAACCCCGCGTAAAAATATTTGTTCGTGGAAGCCTTCGGATTTTTTCTCACAAACCACGCAAGGGGCGCTCCAAAAATTACTACGCCAATCGCAAGCATGTACTGCGGAGGCAAAAAGCCAAGCATTGCATCCTTAAAGAATACAAAATTAATGAACAAACCAAAGTATGAAAGAACAGCCGCGAGAATAATATACCTTGAAGCGCGCTTAGTGAATTTAGTCGAAGCTTTTGCAACAGAACTTTTGACATCAATCTTTTTCTCAACTTCCTTTGAAGAAAACCTATACCACAAATAACTCCCCATCTGCGCGCCAATAACAAGAATTATAGGAAAAACTGCTACCCCGACAGAGAAAATCTGAAACGCAGAGATGAAAAGCAAAAGCCCCGCAAAATACCTGCATATCGGATTAACCATCGAGCCCGAAATAATGTCAAGAACTCTCCTTGACTTGAGCTTAAACGGCTGAGTAGTGTAAAGCAGTTGATTAAGCATCATTACAAGGAGAACACCCACAAACGCGACATTACCAAGCATTATCCCAATCAACAGCGACGCTGCAATCAAATCAAAAGCAAAAAACACCGCATTCTTTGGACTGATTTTTCCCGAAGGAATAGGACGGAACTTCTTGTCAGGGTGATGCAAATCCGCCCGCCAGTCGGTAAAATCGTTTAACGCATAAAGCCCCGCCCACAAGAGCGCGACAGAAACAAAACCCACAACAAAAATAGGAATGCTCACAACAGCAGAATAAACATAAAACGCGATTAAGAGCCCGAAAACCATGTTCATTAAAGTCTTGCTCCACTCAAACGGACGCATCAACTGTCCGTAAGCGAGTAGAACATCAAGAAAAGGATAATTAGTCTTAGGAACCGGGTCCTCCGAAGCGAGAAGCTTTTTCTCAATCTTTCTAACATTCTCATTAGAAGCAAGCTTCCTCTCAATCTTAGACTCAAGCATCTTAATTTTAGCAAGCTCCTTTTTCCTAATCTTGTCAAGCTTCTTTATGCCTTCAAGCTCTTTAAGCTTCTCAAGCTTCTTTAAGCTCTCTGCAGGTTTTATACCATTAAGCTTTTTAATCATCAAAACCACTTCTGTATAGCTTTACTAAGCATGTAAAGCTTAATAACCAAATACAACGCAATGATATAAGAAAGAAGAAATATAAAAATGTAATCAGTAGATATCCGGTGATTTGATGAAAATACTCTACTTTTACTGCGGAGAAGGACTCGGACACACTACAAGAACCATAGCTGCAGGAAAAGCGCTTGAAAAAGACCACGAAGTAATCTACGCATCGTACGGATACGCAAAAGAATTTGCTGAAAAATC
>CAZJAE010000125.1:1069-2045 GCA_964544205.1 uncultured archaeon | reverse complement strand
TTAATACTCCGATAACGATAGCAATAACGATTAGTGCCCATCCGTAAGTCATTAGGTATTCCAATGCTGACTGTCCTTTTCTATCAAACATCCTCAAAACCTCCTTTCCCTTTCAGCGCTTATTAAAAGCGCTTAATTGCAATATAGAAAGTTTAACCTGTTTATAAAGATTTCTGTTTAGTTTTTTGTCTTCTTTTTGCTCTTGGAAATAAAGTCATTGATTTATAAACTCATAAAGGCTATTCTTGTTATCGGCTGGTTTAATGACTGATATTGAGAGGATTAAAAGCGGTGTTCCTGGTCTGGATAACATTGTTTCAGGGGGAATTCCTAAGAATAATCTTGTGGTTGTCAGCGGGGATCCTGGTTCGGGAAAGACTATTTTTTGCATGGAGTTTATTTACCACGGGGCTAAGACTTACGGCGAGAACGGAGTTTTTGTTTCGCTTGAAGAATCAAAAGAGGATATTTTGAAGCTCGCTTCGCTGTTTAACTGGGATTTTGAGGCTTTGATTAAGCAGAAGAAAGTTGAAATTGTTACGATTGATTTGTATGATTTTGACCAGCTTAAGGACGTTATTGAGGACACTATTGCAAGAATCGGGGCGAAGAGGATCGTGATTGACCCGGGAGTTATTTTCAGATTGTATTTTTCAAAAGAGCTTGAGGCAAGGAAGAAGATTCTTGAGCTTGGCAAGATGCTTAAGGAGAGCGGTTGCACGGCGATTATTACTAATGAAGCGAACAGCAAGGATGGAGATTTGTTCGGGCTTGAAGAATATGTTGCTGACGGCGCAATTATTCTTTTCCACAAGAAAATCAAGGAGCGTTTTATCAGGAGCGCTGCTGTGATTAAGATGAGGGGGACTAAGATTAGTGAAAAGACTCACCCAGTGGTTATTTCAAAGCAGGGCGTCGAGGTTTTGGATAAGCAGGAAATGTATGAGTGAATTTTATGCCTCAGGAAAATGATTTA
>CAZJAE010000125.1:0-1030 GCA_964544205.1 uncultured archaeon | reverse complement strand
CTGTTCTTGATTTGCTTAGTCCGAGCATGGGGATTGATTTAAAAGTCAAGGAAATTTTTGGGAGTCTTCAGCAGACGTTCAGCGTTATTCTTGTTCTTCCAAGAGCCCAGCACGAGCTTAAGTACATCAGGATAATGAAGTACTTTGTTGACAAGGGGCTTCCTGGTGTTTATGTCACTGTTAATAAGAGCGCTAATGAATTAAATGAAGAATTAAAGTTTCAGAAAATCCCTACTGACAATATTTATTTTGTTGACGCTGTTACTCAAATGGTTAACGGCAAGGAGATTGAAAGCGATAAAATCAGTTACCTTGACAGTCCAAGCGATATGATTGAGTTGAGTCTTGAAGTCGGAAAGGCGCTTGACAAGATTGGCGAGAAGAACGGGTTCGTGATTGTTGATTCGATAACTACTCTTTTGATTTACAACAAGGATGTTATTATTGAAAAGTTTTTGCACACGCTTTCGCAGAAAATTAAGGAGCAGAAACTTCAAGGGATTTTTCTTGCCGCTGAGTCGACAAATAAGGACGCGCTTGACACCATTTCTCAGTTTTGCGATGATGTTCAGAATTTGTGACAGCATTTTTTAAGGATTTCTTTTTGATTTTTCATTTTCCCGCTGATTATTTGTATTTTTTGCTTTCAAGTTCTTCAAGGATTTCTTTTTTTTCTTGTTCAGCTGTGGTTCTTGTGACAAGCACCATGTATATTGCGAATATTACAAGCACTGCGGCTACTGCGAGCGGAATGTATTCCATCGCGAGTTCGCCTATTGTCCTTATTGCTTCTCCTTCGGCTTGTTTTTTTGCGGTTTCTATAACATCAGGTTCTTTTGGAACAAGTTTCCCGCATAGGCTTAAATCAAATACGCAACCATTTGTGCATGCAAGGCTTCCCCCGTCGTAGCCGAGCGTCTGGCAGGTGTAAGCATTAAGATTAGCGCCGTCGCATTATTCTTTTTCGTCAATTTGACCGTTTCCGCACAGTTCTTCGCTCGTCGGAGAGCCTTGCTGCTGGGGGTCTTTT
>CAZJAE010000124.1:0-2057 GCA_964544205.1 uncultured archaeon | reverse complement strand
CTTGGCTTCAATAACCAGTTCGGGGAACTTGAGTTTGTCTTTTATCTTGATTCTTTTCGGAACATCCATGAATAACAGGTTCGAGTAGAATGCTGCTTCGTAATCGGTTCCAAAAATAGCTATTTTTAACGGGTCGCCGTTCATTACCGACGCGCCTTCAAGTTTTATCAGAGAGTATTCCGCAAACATTTTGTCCTGCGCTTTTTCCCTGATTCTTACTATTATCGGGTTTAACACGGGGCTTATTATGGAGTAAATCGGGCGCGGAAGCGAATAGTAATAGATTTCGTGTATCTTTTGCATTATCGAGCCGCTCATCCAAATCCCCCCGTTTTGTAGTATTCAAGCCATTCTTTTCCCTGTTTTAGGCAAGTTTCATTCTCTGGAGTAGTTGTTTTATGCCTGTGTTTTGCAATAGTTGGTCCAATTATTTTCATTGCGTTTGCGAGGTTTATGTATACCCACGCTGCGTCAAGCTCGGCTCTTGTAAGAGGCACGTAGTTCAAATATTCTTTTAGGAAGATGTGAATGTTTTTGCTGGTTTTTTCAGGGTTTGATTTTGCATAAAGCACGTCGCTTGCTATTACTGCTATTTCCTGAATTCGGGGGTAATTGTTTGACACCATGAAATCAACAATCCATATTTTTCCTTTTTTGTCTTTTATTAGGTTTGTTCTCTTCATGTCCCCGTGGACAAAGCATTTAGGGAGTTTTTTGGGATTTATTTTTCTGTATTCCCACACAAGGGGGTTAAGCGCTTTTACTGTTTCCTTGTCAAGATATTTTCTTGTTTTTCTGTACTCGCGCAGAAAGTTTATCGGAGCCCAGTAGTCGTATGCTATTTGCGAAGTAGGACCTATTTTTGTCATGAGTGCGGCTTGTTTTGCAAGGAATTTTATTTCAGCAATTGTAACTTCTCCTTTGAGTTCGTGGAGCATCTTTCCTTCTATGAACTCCATTAGTATTATTCGAAGCTTTGTTTTTCCCGCATGGAGTTCGTGAATTTGGCGTCCATTAATCGTGTAAATTTTTGGCGTGTTTATTCCTGCTTTGACCGCGCGATTAATAGCTTCAACGGCTGTTTGGCATTCCTCGTCTGTTCTTAGGCGGGCGAATATTTTTGCGAAGTACTTTTTTTCGCCTGTTTTTAATGTAAAGTTCAGGTCCTCGTCGCCCACAGTAATTACCCTGCTTAACGACGGCTTTTTCATTGCAAGTTTTTCGCACAGTTTGTTTGATATCTCTTCTATGCTTCCGTCAAACCCGGTTCTTTCCATTAAAATGGAGGGTTTGTTTGTTTCCAAGAGCATTACCTTTACAGATTTATTCTTGCTTTAGTATAAATATCAATCTAACGCTTGGCGGGCTTGTTTTTGCGGGTTTAATCAGGGTTTTATACCAGTTTATTCATTATTCTTAAATATGAATGGATTGTTCCGTGCTGGGCTTGTTGCGCCTTTTTTGGCGGTTCTGCCTGTTTTTGCTTTGGGCGCTGACTTGTCTTTTAGCGGGTTTGATTACGCGCGTTTATCTGTTGGGATTGTGATTGTTTTTATTGGCGCCGCAGCTTTGATTGTTTTTTCTGTAGTGAAGAAGAGGATTGTTGAGAAAAAGAAGCTTGAAGCGGAGAATAGGGAGAAGACTATTTCCGAGCTTGAAGCTAAGATTAGCGGGGTTAAGTCAAAGATTGACGAGAACGTTAAGCTTCTTGAGAAGCTTAACAAGGCTATTCATATTAGGAGGATGGATCACAGGAGGCTTCATTCTGATTATACTATTTACTGGTCCATGCTTGTGGAGTCTGCGAGGGTTAAGGAGCAGAGGGCGCTTGACAAAGCCGAGAGTGATTTGACTATTCTTGAGAAGGACAAGATTGAATTAAAGAAACTGATTAAGGATTTAGCAAAAGAAAAGGACTCGCTTGAGGCGCAGCTGTCAGGCATTAAG
Source organism: uncultured archaeon (assembly GCA_964544205.1). Lineage (GTDB taxonomy): Archaea > Iainarchaeota > Iainarchaeia > Iainarchaeales > JAAZKV01 > JAAZKV01. The sequence continues at coordinate 110 of CAZJAE010000124.1, read as the reverse complement.
GCGGTTTCGAGTTAGGATTTGTTTTTGACTGTGTTAATTTAGTTTGGCAGTTTTCCTTCTGTATTGAGTCGTTCTATTTCTCTTTTCAGAGCCCTGTCCGCGTAGTTTTT
>CAZJAE010000123.1:0-2079 GCA_964544205.1 uncultured archaeon | reverse complement strand
ACATAATCCCTGCAGGAAAACTAGGCGAGCGAAAAGTGCTAGAAATCGCAGCAAGCATAGAAAAAGCGAGCGAACACCCCCTCGCAGACGCAATAGTGGAAAAAGCAAAACAGGAAAAGATAAAACTTGAAGAAGTGAAACACTTCAAAGCAATCCCAGGACATGGAATAGAAGCCGAAATAGACCGCAAAAAATACTACTTAGGAAACACAAAGCTCATGACAAGAGAGAGAATACAAACAAACGGAATAAAACAAGAAATGGAAGCCCTTGAAGCGGAAGGAAAAACAGTAATGCTGTTATCCGACACAAAACAACTCATCGGAATGATAGCGGCTGCTGACGCCATAAAAGACACATCAAAAGAAGCAGTGAGCGCGCTTGAAAAACTAGGACTTGGAGTCTATATGATAACAGGAGACAATGAACGAACTGCAAAAGCAATTGCAACCCAGGCAGGAATAAAAAACGTTTTTGCAGAAGTTCTGCCCCAAGACAAGGCAAACTATGTTAAAAAACTCCAGGAAAACGGCAAATACAAAGTAGCAATGGTTGGAGACGGGATAAACGACTCGCCCGCGCTTGCCCAAGCAGACATAGGAATAGCGATGGGAAGCGGAACAGATGTTGCAATGGAAACAGGAAACATCGTGCTCATGCAAAACAACCTCAAAGACGTCTCAAAAGCAATCAAACTAAGCAGAATCACAATAGGAAAAATAAAACAAAACATGTTCTGGGCTCTTGTGTACAACGTGATAGGAATACCAATCGCAGCAGGAGTGCTTTACTTCAGCTACGGAATACTCCTCTCCCCAATAATCGCGGGCGGAGCAATGGCGCTAAGCTCGGTAAGCGTAGTCACAAACTCCCTGCTCATGAGAAACAAAAAACTATAAACACAAAATCACACAACCAAAAATAACCCCCTGCAATAATTTAATAACCCAAAAAAACTTACTAATAACGGTGCCAAAATTGGAGAAACAAGGATTCAACAACCAAAAATACTTCAAAGCACAGCTAAACACAATAAAAAAAAGAGCAAAACACTTCGACAGAATATACCTCGAAATCGGGGGACGACTCACTTACGACGGCCACGCCTCAAGAGTTCTCCCGGGATACGACCCAAAAAACAAAGTAGAAATCCTAAAACTCCTCAAAAACGAAGCAGAAGTCCTGTACTGCATAAGCTCGCATGAACTCCAAAAAGGAACAAAATGGAGCAACACAGGACTGACGCTTGACAAACTCGCCCTAAAAGAAATACACGAACTCGAAAACGACGGAATAAAAGTCCACGGAGTAGTAGCAACGCGATTTAGCGGAGAAAAAAAAGTGCTTGAATTTAAGAAAACCCTTGAAGAAGAAGGAAAAAACTTATACACCACATACAACATAAAAGGATACCCATACGAAATGCATGAAATATTCAATAAACACGGATTCAACGCCCAGCCCTACATACCCGCAACGAGAAAAATAATAATAGTGACAGGCGCAGGCGCAAACTCTGGAAAAATGTTTGTCTGCCTATCGCAAATCTTTCACGAAGACAAACGAGGACTCAACAGCGGATTTGCCAAATGGGAAACATTCCCCATCTGGAACCTGCCATTAAATCACGAAATTAATATAGCATACGAAGCCGCAACCGCAGACATACAAGACTACAACATGATAGACCCGTTCCACAAGAAAAAATACGGAATCGAAGCTGTAAACTACAACAGAGACGTGGAAAACTTCTACATCCTAAAAAAAATAATCACAAGAATAGCAAAACCCAGAAACTACATGCACAAATACGCATCCCCCACAGACATGGGAATGAACATGGCAAAAAAAGGAATCACAAACGACAAGCAATGCAGAAAAGCAGCGCAAGAAGAAATAATCCGCAGGAAAAAATTTTACGAAAAAGAACTCAAAGGAGAACAAAAACAAAAAACGCTAAAAAGAATGGAAGAAATATTCAAATCCGCAAAAATTAACGCTTAAATTAGCCTTAAAAATGATAGAAAAAAAGCAGGGAAAGGGAGTTGAACCCTCCTAACTCCCTCTGCAGGGGAGTGC
>CAZJAE010000122.1:0-2144 GCA_964544205.1 uncultured archaeon | reverse complement strand
ATGACCAGCTTGCGCTTGTGAGTTTTAACACTTACACTTATCTTGAGCAGCAGCTCTTAAAAACTACTGACGCTAACAGGACTATTATTAAAAATAAAATTGACGCGCTTCTTCCAAGCGGAAATACTGCTATTGGCGATGCTATTACTACTGGCAGAAATGAGGTTACAAGTGTTAGAGCTACTCCGGGTTCTAAGAGGTTTGTTGTTTTGCTTTCTGACGGACAGAGCAATACGGGGGCAAATCCTCTTACTGCGGCGCAGGCTGCTAAGGATGCTAATGTGGTTGTTTACACTATTGGGTTTGGTGTGGACGCGGATCATGCCACGCTTGAGAGCGTTGCCGAACTTACCGGCGGACAGTACTACAGAGCGGATGATGGAAACGCTCTTTCTGAAGTGTTCACTTATATTGCGATTGGAATCGGAGAGAGTCTTTCTACACGCCCTCCGGAGATTGCTAATGACGCAAACTTAATGGTGCCTATTTCTAATTGTTCAAATATTTTGAGTCCTGGAACAGGGATGTGTATTAAGGTCAGCGATTCAAATTATCTATATTATAACATTGGTCTTCTTGACAAGGATCATCCTTGGGCAGGGAGTTTTGATTTGAATATTCCTTGCGATTCTCCGGAGGCTTGCACTCTTAATTCATTGACTCTCCCGACTCCTGGAACTATGCTTTATTGGAAGGATGTTAATGGAATTAACCGCGCTCCGGTTATGTGGGATATTAATCACGCTGGCAGAATTGATTTTAATTTCAGGGATTTGTCGCTTAATATTTTGAGCGCTTTTACTATTGGTTCGAGCCAAGTGTCTCTTGACTTGAATGCGAGAAACTCAGGAACTCTTCCTGCCGGCGCGTCAAGCATTGATTTTTTGCTTAATGATCCTTACACTGGGACGCTCTTAAAGCAGGAGCCGATAAGCGCGCTTTCTAGCGGGCAGAGTGTTTTGTTCCTTAATGAGAGGCTTAATTCGAGCGGGTGGCTTTATGCCGTTATTAACCGCTCTAAGTCTGTAAGGGAGTGCCCTGGAAACAATATTGCTTCTATTTACTGCAGCGGGACTTCAAAGACGCAGTTTTTTGTTGTTGACGCGTGGATGTGGGCTGATTGATTATGAATAGCAGGGGGCTTCTTTTTACTGTGATGACTCTTTTCATGATTTTTGGGATTATCGCGCTTAACGAGTCGCTTAATGATGTTTCGCGTGATTTTTCGCCTTCCGCTTCGGTTATTTCTGCTTACTCGGCTGGGGATTCTTTTAGGAATGCAGAGGAAATGCTTTATGATTTGGATTTGGAAGGGTATTCAAAGACTGCGAAGGAGAGGACGCTTCCTTTTGTTTATAACTTTGACAAGGATTCAAACTTTTTGTCTGTGACGCAGGAGATTTCTCTTGGCTCGGCGCAGATTAACGACTTGTTTTCTTATCTTAACACCGCTGCTGTTTTTTTAAGCGATACTAATTATTCGAATTCGTTTAACGGAACCGTGCTTTTGGTTTCTCCTCCGAAGAATTCGCAGTGGGGCGGGAGCCAGAAGTCTATTAGCTTTCTTGTCAATCCGCAGTGTTATGAGTATGTGATTAATGACGAGTTCAGCTCTGGTTTTAGAAAATCTGCGAGCAATAAGTGCAGTGGAGTTTTTAGCCCTTCAAGCATCAGGCGTTTTGATATTAACATTACTATTCTTTCTTCGCTTTCGGATTTTAATTCTTTTTTGTGCGGGGGGGTTTCTTGCCCGAACGCATCTTTTAATCCAGCGGATTCCCGCCCTTTTTACAATATTTCTTTGATTGATTCTAATTGTCCTAACTGTGTTCTTCCTTCAAAAACCGCTTCGAGTCATTTTGATTCTTTCAGCGATTTGAATTTTACGCTTGCGTGCCTTGGGGGAGCGTGTTCTTCTGGAGAGCTTTTAGTAACGCTTAGGGATTTGGATTTGAATTTTGGTTATTCGTCGGAGCAGAAGCTTTCAATAATGACGAAGGTTCTTTTCACGTCAAATCCTGAAGAGTTCTTCATCAGCGACGTTAACTTGTCGGCTTCTACAGGCACGGGCGGCGCTGTTAAGAGCAATAACTAGGTGTTTTGAGCATTTTTATTCGCGAAAAACCTTGCGGGATGAGGTTTAT
>CAZJAE010000121.1:0-2239 GCA_964544205.1 uncultured archaeon | reverse complement strand
CAGGAAAAAAAGTCATTTTCATGCGCCCAACCCCAACCCCAAGCATGAATTCGGCTCCTGCCTTGCATCAATAGCAGTTGAACAGGCTTGACTATTTGTTGTTCAATTGCTGTTGTGGCCTCCTCCTTTGCCTAAACTGTCCCGCCGTCTAATAAAGTGCCTTGCGTTTTACGTGACCCGGGTTTGCAGGCGGAGTTCGCTTCGCTCACACAACCTGCGGGTGTCATGTCAGAATCAGTTATTTTCCTCAAATTTCTTCATTAGTAATATTAATATAGTATAAATCGGTTATATTCAAAATGAATTCTGGCAGAATAATTGCCGTTTTGCTGCTTGTAATAGCGTTATGCTCTTTCTCGCTCGCTGATGAAGCAAAAGTCGTGGCGAACGTTGGCATTGTTGGAATTGAGTCTGTTCAATCAGGAAATTATCTTGACGCAAATGTTACTATTCTCAATGCTGGGGATTACCAGCCCCAGCTTAAGTACGGTGTAAAGTTAATCAAGCCCACTATTAAAGGCGAGTTCGTTGCCTTTGAGAATGTTTTTGATGAAGTTTTGAATCTTGATGCTAATTCTAAAATAAGAAAATCTTTTGGACTAAGCTTGTCGAATTTAACTGACGGGTTTTATCAGGTTTGGATCTCTGTAAGGAATCCAAAAGGGCTTGAACTTGCTCTTGCAAGAGCGGGGGATGTGCAGATAAGCGGGGCGTCTCCAATGGTTGAAGTAATGCCTTCTTTTTGCAAAATCAAGATAGGCGACGAGAATGCGGAGTATTCTCTTTTTGAGGGAGTAGCTTTCGCGAGCGATGAAAATTTGAGTCTTGTTTGCGCTTCCGAAAGCGGGGTTGGGGATTTAAGCGTTCATCCTAAGTTTAACATTTATTTTAGAAGCGTTTATGGCGAGAAAGTTTTGTCAAAAGATGATGTTCAGCAGAATATCTCTCTTAGTGGCGCAAAACCTATTTTCACAGTTAACCTGCCTATTCCTTTAAAACCGCAGGCTTATGATGTTGAAGTTGTTTTGGCTGATTCTTCAGGGAATAATAGCGCATTATGTTTTAAGCGGAGAGTCTGGAACGGTTCAGAATATTACTTCTGATAAAAAGAGTTACTCTGCCGGAGACACGGCACTATTAAATGTGTTTTGGACGCCTTCTGCTGATTCTTATCCAAACGCGAGAAAAACGACTCCTTACGGCGGAATGACTGTTGAGGCTTCAATTGCTTCCGAAGGTAGGGCTTGCTCGCAAAAACAAATGGTCGCAATGCCTGACAGCAACAATCTTGTTATTCAGATTCCTGTCGCAATAGCGGCTGACTGTGAAAGGCCTGTCGTTAGTGTAAAACTCCTTGGAAAAAACAGCGATGTTCTTGATGAAATGGTTGCGGAGATTTTTAATTCAACTCCGGGTCAGGAAGAGCGTTTTGCGAAAGTTACAGGCATTATTTACAATCCTGCAGACGAGCCTTCGGTTCAAAGCGGAGGCAATTCGTGGGCTCTGCCATTAATCGGAGCCGTGATAGTAATTCTGGTTGTGTTAATAGCAGCAGTTGTTTTGATTAGAAAGAGGGCTAAGAAGTGATGCTTAATGGATTTTAAGAAACTATTTTTGATTGCAGTAGTTCTTTTTATGTCACTAAGCGTCAGCGCTGCCGGAGTGACTTTTTACGCGGGGAATGCAGTTTATTCTTTTTCAACAAACAAGGATGTATATAATCCGGGAGAAACCGTTTTTGTTAACGGGTTCGGCTCGGGCGGAGTCTGCGCAAACGGCGGAACAAATTCGCTTAACTTGTGGATTAGGCAGGCAGAGTACGGGCTTGCGGATGGTTGTTTCTCATTCTTGGGGGCATTAGTTCAGCCTGGAAATACTGGCGCAACAGGTTGCAGGACTCTCTTGAATTGTTGTGTTTTAAGAAGCACTAACTGCGCTACTTCCGGTTCGGGGAGTTTCACTGCCTCAATGTCATCAGGCTGGCACACAGTTTCTGGATACGGGGTTAGTTTTACAAGCGCTGGCGGAAATTACGAGGACTGCTCGGGCGGAAGAAACTACGCTTCGATTAATTACTTGATTAACAGGCCGCCTGTTATTTCAAAGATTGAGATAAAGAATGCTTCTCTTCCTTCAAGAATTGGAGTGAGTTTTGTTGATTATATGCTTAATTACAACGCCGCTCAGGACAGGATTTTCTGCAAGTCAGAACAGTCTGATGTTGACGGCGATACTATAG
>CAZJAE010000120.1:0-2242 GCA_964544205.1 uncultured archaeon | reverse complement strand
GAAAGCTTTGAAGCTTGTTATTGACAAAAACCCTCTCCTCGCAGAAGAAGCTGGTAAGTGTATTAGAAAAATCCACGATATTGGCGTAATTCACGGCGATTTGACTACTTCAAACATTATAGTAGCGGACGAGAAGAACGCTAAAAACAATTCCGAACTAAAGACAAGAATTGAAAACAAAGGCGCTCTCTTCTTTGTTGATTTTGGGCTTGGCTATTACTCAAAAAAACTCGAAGACAAGGCAACTGACTTAGTTGTATTCAAAAAAACTTTTAACGCTACTCACTCAAAAATAAAAAACGGCTGGGCGCTTGTAATGAAAGGCTACAACCCAGACAAAGAACTCACAGCAAGAATGGAAGCGATAGAAAAAAGGGCAAGATACCACTAAATTTTTTAAATAAGCATTCTCTACGCCTCATTGAAAATGAGGCACAGCGTATTCCGGTTGGTCCAAGTAAAAGCCTCCGCTTTTACGGGAGCCGCAAACTCTGTTTGCTTGCTCCAATCGGAATTGGACATAGAGAAAAGGGCAAGATACCACTAATGTTTTCCAATCGCGGATTTTTTTCTATTTTCTTTGTTTGAAGGTTTTTGGAAAAATAAGCTTTGCCAGTTCTGCGTTTGCTTCCGCTTTGTCTTTTGCGGCGGTGAGTTCTTTTCTTCTTTCATTGAGTTTAGCGTCTTTTAAGAGTGCCCGCATTTTTTCAGGCGTGTTTATTGGGTGTTCTCTAAAGAATGCGTCAAGCTCTGCGCGCGCTTTTTGCTGTTCTAAAAAAATCTTTCTGGCTTGTGTCGGCGTCCTGATCCTGCTTTTAGCTATGGAAATTTTTTTTGCCTTTTCATAGGCTTTGTTCGCATTCATTGAACGGTCAAACGCCCTTGATGCTTTTTCTTGGTTGACAAAAAATTCGTCTATGCCTCCGCCTGAGCGGTTTGCTTTTCGGAGCCTTTTTCTCAATTGTTGGAGTGTTTTTGCCATGCTAACCGCATATATCGGCATTTTCGGCTTAAAATAATTATTGTCCTTATTTTGGCGTTGCAAAATCAGCCCAATCTCAACCTTTATAAACTTTCTTTTCTGTAATTATCTTATTGATTTTGTGGTTCTTTTCCAATCAGGAATCTGTTGGAAAGGTTAAATTTCAGAGTTGAATGGTATTTCAGAGTTGAGTATTTATGGCAGCTAAAAAGAAATCTAAACAGGATAGTGTTAAGGAGTTTGACTCCAAGGATTTGGAGGATCAGATTGTTTCTCTTGCTAACGCGGGTCATTCGCCTAGTAAGATTGGACTTATTTTGAGGGACGAGCACGGGGTTAAGAATTTCGTGGAGTCGAGCGGCAAGGGCATTCAGCAGGTTTTGAAGGATAATAACCTTTTGGGTGAAATGCCTGAAGATTTATTGAATTTGATTAGGAGAAGCGTTGTTTTGTATAACCACATGCAGAAGAATAAGAAGGATTATTCTGCTAAGAGAGGGTACGAACTTACGGTTTCTAAGATTAGGAGACTTACTAAGTATTATTCCAAGAAGGAGAGGATTCCTGCTGGGTGGGCTTATTCGCCTGAACAGGCAGCGCTCCTAGTGAAGTAAGGGTGAGTTTTTGAAGGTTAAAGCCAGACTTCTCAAGGACAAGGTTGTTGTTTTTGAGGGGGAGGGCGTTGATTCTTTAATGAAGGTTGATGAATTGTTAAGAGTGTGATGAGTGATGGCAGAAACTAAGGCACAGAAGGCTAGCGCAGCAAGAAAGACTGTTGATAAGTGGAAGAAGAAGAAATGGTTCACTGTTTCAGCTTCTAAGATTTTTGACAAGAGGCCTGTGTGCGAGACTCCTGGAGAGAAGCCTAAGAATGTTATTGGCCGAACTTTTAAGACTACTCTTGACACTGTTACTGGCCAGAGGGCTAAGAGAGATTATTCTGTTTCGTTTAAGATTAACGACGTTCAGGGGCAGAATGCTTCTACTGTTGTTTCCCAGTTTGCTGTTAATAAAGGCACTCTTGGCAGGACTGTTAGGAGAAGAAATAGCAAGGTTGGGCTTGTTAAGAGGGTTCCTGTTATCGGCGGGGACGCTATGACTACTGTTGTTGTTGTAACTGACAGGAAGGCTACTAATGCGCAGAAGAGCGTTATTAGGAAGATGATTGACGAGTCTCTCGGGGCTTTGAGGGGCAAGGATTTTGAGCTTGTTGTTCAGGAGCTTCTCCTTGGAAACTTTTCTAACGAATTGTTCAAGAAG
>CAZJAE010000119.1:271-2245 GCA_964544205.1 uncultured archaeon | reverse complement strand
CCTGATACTATTGGAAGTATTTCGTGCATTAGCGCTATTCCTTGCGATGCTGTTGCTGTGAATCCTCTTACGCCTGTTCCGTATACTCCGTAGAGCGCGCTTATCGCTGAGTGTTCGCTTTCAACGTAAATTATCTTTGCATTTAGTTCTCCGTTTGCAACCATTTCGGATAGCTTTTCCGGTATTAGTGTGCTTGGCGTTATTGGGTACATTGGAAGCACCTGCGGTTTGCATTGTTTTGCCGCTTCTGCAACTGCTATCGAGCCTGAGATTACTTTTGTTTCACTCATTTTTTCACACTCTTTTAACATTACTTTTTCTCAATCAATGCTTTCTGTTTCATGATTTTGTTTTTTTCATTTTATTTTTCATTTTATTTTGCATTTTGTTTTTTATTTGTCTTCAAGTTCGTATGGTATTGCTTTTACCGGGCATTCTTTTACGCATAATAGGCATCCTTTGCAGTAGTCGTGATTTATTTCGAATTTGCCGTCTTCTTTTCTTTGCTTTATTGCGTCGTCCGGGCAGACCATCCAGCATTTTCCGCATTTTATGCATTTCAAGAGGTCTATTGTTGGTTTGAATGTTCTCCATTCGCCTGTCTTGTAGTTTCTTGTCGAGCCGGGTTTTGTTATTACCCCGCCTTTTGTGAGTTTTATTTCTTCTTCAAAATAGAATTCGCATGTTTTTGCGTCCGCGCTTTTTTTCGGCGCTGCTTTGCCTGTTTTTTTTGTTTCAGTTTTTGTTGTTTTTTGTTTTCCAGCCATTTAGCATCACTGCCCTTTGCTTTTTTTCTTTGCGAGTTCGTATACTTCTTTTACTGCGAGAAGGTTTTTCTCTACCGCGCTGCCTTTTGAGCCCATTTGTTGTTTTATTGCGTCTTCAAGCGATTTGAGCGTTATTTCATCTGTTAGCGCAGCAAGAGCTCCTAAAGCGGCTATGTTTACAAATGGTTTTCCTATTGTTTTCATTGCAACTCCTGTTACATCTACGCACACTACTTTTGCGCTTGTTTCTATGCACATTTCTTCAGGTGTTTTGTTTGAATTTACTATTATGAGTTTTGTTACTTTTTCGTTAAAGTGTCTTGACAGCGTCGGGTCTAGTATTATTGCGTAGTCGGCTTCTTTTACGTGTTCTCTTAGTTCTATTGGTTTGTCGTCTATTCTGCAGTAGCTTCTTACCGGCGCGCCCATTCTTTCTACTCCAAAGTTGGGGAATGCCATGCAGTGTTTTTTGTCAGCGAATGCCGCTACTGCAAGGATTTGGGTGCTTGTTACGGCACCTTGTCCGCCTCTTCCCAGCACTAGTACTTGTTTCATTTTGAATTATCACCAAGCATTAATTACTGAATCATAAGGTTTAAAATCCGCCCTATTGTGTGCGAACTTCATTCCGTTAAACATCTTTAACCTGCTTGTTTTTGGGTTTATTCCGCTTGTACGTCAAGTTCTATGTAGTTGTTGTCTGTGTTTCTTGCCGTGTTTAAGTCAATTCCGTTGTAGTCTCCAAAGCCTTCATTTCCGTATGTTATGCTTCTTGAGTTTACAAAGTTTGCGTCAATTAGCGTGAAGTATCCTGTTGCTGCGGATACGTTTATTGTGTCTCCAAGGCTTAGGTTTGCGTCTGTGAGTTGTAGGAATCTTAGTCCTCTTTCAAGCATTCTTGCCGCGCATTCTACATAGATTGTTCCTTCTATTGTTTTTTCTAGCCCGCTTTCTCCTTCGTATACTATCCTTAGCGCGTATCTTCGGTCTGGATTGCATGGTGTAACGTCAGTAAAAGGTCCTGCTACGAATTTGTCAAAGCTTGCCATGTTTCTTTCTCCGTCGTATACTAAAACTCCGTCAACGTAGATTTGTTTTAGTTTCACGTACTCGCCTGAATTGTTTAGTATTGCTATTTTTCCTGTTCCTTCATCGTCTACTGCAAAGTCGCCTACTCCTACTTCTTTTGTGAGCCACTCTGCTTTTA
>CAZJAE010000119.1:0-261 GCA_964544205.1 uncultured archaeon | reverse complement strand
GCGGTCGATGCCGAGCCCATTCCTGAAAACATGAAGAATGAAGCGGCGAGCGCAAGCACTACAACTACTGCTATTATTACAAGGTATTCTATGGTTCCTTGTCCTCTTTTTGTGTGCATTTTCTTTTCAGCTCTTTTCAAGATTAATGTATTTGGTTCTTTTTAATTCTTTTGGGGGCGTTAATTTGACTGGTAGGACACTATCACATTGTTGTCTATTATTGGTCCGTTTGAGTCTGAAGTTCCTGTTAGGAGTGCTTTT
>CAZJAE010000118.1:0-2246 GCA_964544205.1 uncultured archaeon | reverse complement strand
CCACTTACAGGAATAACAAAAGACAACATCGCAATAGTCGGGGACGCTGCTTTTCAGACTAAAGCAACAACCGGTGGGGGAATAATTTTTGGAATGAAGTCAGCAATAGTTCTCGGAGACGCTATAGCTGACGCAATAAAACACAAAACAAGCATTTCAGAATACGAGAAAAAAATGGATAAAATAAACAAAGAACTTAAACTTCACTGGAAAATACGAAGATACCTAAACTCGCTCAGCGCAAAAGAAATTGATGACTTGTTCTTAAAATTGAAACAAAAAGGAATTGAAGAGTTTCTGGAAAAAGAAGGGGACATGGACGAACCGGGAAAATTCATCGGAAAACTTGCAAAAAGCCCGAGATACTTCTTCCTTGCAGGGACTTTTATAAAATTCTTAACCAGTTGAGAAAAGCAAACAAAAAGAATCAAAACTTACTTTAGAACATCCCCAGTCTCGTTGCTCCAAAAGCACGGTTACGCCCGTGCGCGTCAAAAGACGCTTGGTCCTGCTGTCAGCAGGACTATAGAGACTTACTTTAAAACGTCGCCGGTTTCGTTGCTCCAAAATATTAAGTCAAGCTCGGCAAAGCTAATTTTGTGCTTTTTGCAAAACTCCCTCATCTTGTCTTCAATTTCTAAGTACTTCTTTTTTGTAAGGGTTTTTGGAAGCTCGCTAATCACTCCGCACTTCACAAGATTCTTTAGTATGTGCCGGTCAAGTATTGCTACTTCCCCGCCAAAGCCGATGTTTCTCAAAAAATGGGAAGCTTCTTTATACCCGTAACCATTGACTTCATTTACCAAAAATTCTCTGCACTTAAGGGCATCTTGCGGAAGCCCGTTTGAAGCCAAAATGCCTTTAATCTTGTCTTTTGAAAACTTTTCCTGAACTTCTTCAAGCCTAAGCGCTTTGGTTCTAAAAAACCTCACATTCTTCAAAAAACCTTCCTTTTCCTTCGCGCTCCCCTTATGCAATAACCCGTGCTGTTTTAAGAGATTAATAGTCTTAATTGCCTGCTTAGCCGAGCTTTGAGGAGTAAGAATGCAAAAGCAAAGCTCTTCATACACTTTCTCGCTTGACGCCCAGTTGGATTCAAACTCTTTAAGAGCATTTATTATTTTCTGGCTTATCTCGCCTTGCGCGATGCAAATTTGCGGCTTCATCCACTATCTTTTCTCGGATTGGTGTTTAAAACCTTCCCGTCGAATTATTAGTACATTCTTCGAATAGCTTTTCCGCCGAGTAATTTATAAACAAAGTAAGTTCTCATATATACAGAGTTTGGTGATTGGTTGATTGAATCAATAGCATTCATTCCTGACGGGAACAGGCGATACGCTAAAATCGCGGGAATTTCTTACGCCCAAAGCTACCTTATCGGGACAAGAAAAGCTTGGGACGTTATTGACTGGATAAAAAAATACCCTTCAATAAAAAACGGGGTTTTTTACACTTTCTCGCTTAAAAACTTTAACCGTTCAAAAGCAGAGCTCTCCATTCTTACAAAAATATTTGAAAAAGAGCTGGACAAAGTAAAGAAGCACAAAATAATCAATGAAAACGGAATCAGACTAAAGTTCATCGGCAGAAGAGAGGCTTTCTCAAAAAAGCTCCAAAAGAAAATGGTTGAAGTTGAGGATTATACTTCGCAGTTTGACTCAAAAACAATTCACCTTGCTCTCGGATACGACGGACAGGCAGAGATTGTTGACGCAAGCAAGAGATTCGCGCAGGACGTAAAAGAAGGAAAAGTGTCGATAAACGAGCTTGATACTGACTCTTTCCAGCACTACTTGTACGCTGAATTCAAAGCGCCGGACCTTATTGTCAGAACCTCAAAAGAACAGAGATTGTCAGGATTCTTAACATACCAAAGCTCGTACTCGGAGCTCTCATTCATTGACAAGTACTGGCCGCAGCTCGTTGAAAAAGACGTGGATAAAGTAATACACGACTTTGAAGCAAGAGAAAGAAGATTCGGGAAATAAGAAAACTGCAGCTTCAATACTAAATGCTAATCAAAAAGAAAACTAACAAAAACCAACCAAAAAAAGATTAGACTAATTAAAAAAATAAAATTAATAGCCCCTCCCAGATCCAGAAGTCCAGTTCCGATTGGACCAACCGGAAGACGCTTCAAGCCTTATCTTACGATAAGGCTGCAGAGACTAATTAAAAAAATAAGATTAATAGCCCCTCCCAGATTCGAACTGGGGTCTGGAGATCCAGAGTCTCCCATCCTT
>CAZJAE010000117.1:2296-2520 GCA_964544205.1 uncultured archaeon | reverse complement strand
TTGTAATCCCCGATTTTGTCCTGAGCGCAAACATACGCCCTTGACTCGTTATTGCTCGAAACCTCGTAAATCTCCGAACGCTTGATATTAGAATACTCCAAAACCGCGTCAATCCACTGCTGAATCAAAGTAAGCCTCGGGCACACAATCAAAACCTTAAGCTTCGGATTCTCCTCAAGCTTTTGGGTAATCATCTTAAGTGCAAGAATAGTCTTTCCCGCGCC
>CAZJAE010000117.1:0-2286 GCA_964544205.1 uncultured archaeon | reverse complement strand
TCTATGGCTTCGTTCTGCCAGGCTCTCAACGAAGGCCCCTTATACAAAGAGTGCATTAGGACATGTATCATAGCAAAGAATTATAATATTTGCTAAAAAAAACCAAAATTTTTCGGTTCTGCAACACCCAAGCACACTCTTATTAATCTCAAAAGCCTCTGTCTTAAGGATGGCAAGACGAAGGCAGGGAATGAATCCCCTTGGAGCAAATGAAGCCCTAAGAAGGATTACAAGCGGGACACGAAGCGGAATAAAAGGAGTGACTCCAAAAGGCAGTTCACCTCCTGGACCGGCATTCCCAAGCGAACACTTAGCCTTTATGAGCGGAAGCCCAAAACTCCCAATGGCAAGATACGGGCTTCGCGTGGAAGGAATAGAAGAAAGAATGGCTGCTGAAAAAAGAGACAAACTTCTGCTTGAAGAAAACGCCAAAAGATCAAGGGAAGCAAGGGAAAGAGACGAAGCGGCAAGAATAGAACACACAAAACACATGGACTTCGCTGATGCTCGGGCGGCTTTCTTAAAACAGCACGAAGCAAAAAACGCCGAAGTGCGAATCCAAGAACCAATGCTCAACTTAATGCTCAACTGGGTGGAAGAAAAAAAAGGCGTAGTAAGAGCAGAGCTTGCAAAAGAACTAAGGAAAAAAAAGAACCGCTCCGAATACATTGGAAGAGTCGCGCTAAACGAAGCCGAGTTCAAAAGAATAATCGCCGAAACACTCGCACAAAAACACAACATTCCATTCAAAGCAGGAGTAGCGTTTGCGAACTGGTACGTTTGGGCAAGAAAACTCCCAAAAGCAAGATAAATCAGCAAAGAACACTTTTTTTGCAATACAAAAACTATTTTAACTAATCAACCCTATTTATTTTACAATTTGATTTTTTTTTAGAACTTTTAAAAAAGCAAGAAAGTGAATGATTATGAAAAAAATAGAGGGGAGGGGGAAGCAAAAACAAGGAATGCAAGGACAAGGCTCCGCAGAATACCTCCTCACATACGGGTGGGCAATTTTAGTTGTAGTAATTGTGGCAGGAGTAGTAATGTTTGTCACAAGCAACCCGGCAAACACTATTGTGTGTGTAACAAACGCTTCCGCAATCCACCTGACTGAATGGATTGCCACAGACGCTGCGGGCGGAATAGGCGTAACGCTAAGAAACGCCACCGGCGGAAAAATCACTCCAATAAGAGCATACGGTTCAAGCGAGTTCACTGGAGAAATTGATTTGAACACAGAAACAAGGGTTAACAACGGCGAACAAATCATAATCCAAGGACTTTCCTCAAGAATAGTCAACCAAAGCGTATCAAACGGAGTAATAATTTTTGAATACGTTACAGACGACGGGCTTATAGCAAAATCAAATATTACCTGTTCAGGAACATTTGGCACCGGCAACGGGGGCGGAAATGTCCAGATGAACAATCCTCCTTCATACTCGCAAATAACTTTCCCGACAAACGGCGCGCTTTTTGACGCAAGCGGGGGACAAATGAACGTAACCGTGACAGCAAGCGACCCTGACAACGGGGACAGCATAACACGAATAGAATTATACGCGAACAGCAATCTCGTAGGGCAAGTGGATTCAAATTCAGGAACAATAGCTTGGAGCAATCCTTACACTGCAAGCCTCACAGCAAAAGCATACGATTCAAAAGGCGCGTCAAAAACATCCGCGGCAGTAAATGTTACAGTGAACCATGTCCCAGAAGTGTATTTATCAAGCTCGCTAAACGAGGACACAAATATTGCATCATTTCACGCCGAGGCCTCTGACGCTGACGGGAACGCTACAATAAGAAGCCTAAATCTTTACATAAGCGGAGCGCTTGTCGCAAACACAACAACAACCAACACTCTTGACTACAGCGCCGCGGCTCCTGATTCAAATTACAGCGCTTACGCAACAGTATCCGATGATTACAACACAATATCATCCCAGACAAGCGTGGTTAACAAAAAACCTGTAGTTGCGATAACTACTTCCGGCGGAGTATACCTTGCAGGACAAGCAATGACGCTGAATTACACTGCGACCGACTTGACAGGAATATCAAACATAAAAATCTATGATAATAACACACTCAAAACACAGTACAATTATCCAAGCCTCCAATACTCCTACTCATACACTCCAACAGCTGGAGACCACAACATAACAATAACAGCAACAGATTCTCTTGGAGCAATTGGAACATCCCAAACTATTCTAATACACGCAAACCACGCGCCAAGCGTCACGCTCACCGCGCCGACAAACGGGCAGACATTTAAGA
>CAZJAE010000116.1:0-2570 GCA_964544205.1 uncultured archaeon | reverse complement strand
TCTCCTTTTTTCATGCCGGTTGCTACTAAGGGCGCGGTGAAGTTTGTCACGCACCCCGAGCTTGTAAATGATATGGGCGTGGAGTGTCTAATTACTAATGCTTTTGTGAATTACCTCAAACCCGGCACAGAGCTTGTTTCAAAGGCTGGGGGGTTGCACAAGTTTTTCGGCTGGAGCGGTTCGCTTTTCACTGACTCTGGGGGTTTTCAGCTCTTGTCTGAAACTTTTGTTGATCACTTGACTGATAAGGGCGTGTATTTTAAGAATCCTTTTGACAAGAGCGTTGAGCTTGTGACTCCAGAGAAGGCTGTTGAGATTCAAAATGTTCTTGGCAGCGATGTTGCGATGTGTCTTGATCACTTGGTGCATTTTGGTAAATCGCGCGTTGAGTATTTTGACGCGATGGTTAGGACTACTGAGTGGGCGCTTAGGTGCAAAGAGGCGCATAAAAACGAAAACCAGTTGTTGTTTGGGATAACTCAGGGAGGGACTTTTCCTGATTTGAGAAAAAAATCTGCAGTGTCTCTTGAGGCGATTGGTTTTGACGGTATTGCTGTCGGCGGTTTGTGCATTGGCGAGAATCCTAAGAGCATGTATGATATGACAAGCGTTACTAAATCTGTAATTAGCGAGAATCTTCCCGTGTATTTGATGGGAGTGGGGTCTCCTCTTGAAATACTGAATCTTGTTGAGCGCGGAGTGGATGTTTTTGACTCTGCGTATCCGACGAGAATGGCGCGCCACGGATTGATTTTTACTCATGAGGGGCAGATTAGGATTGACAGGGCTGTTCATAAAGAATCTTTTGAGCCGCTTGACGCAAAGTGCGAATGTTTTGTGTGTAAAAATCATTCGCGTGCTTATTTGCATCATTTGTTCAAGACGTACGAGCAGAACGGCTTGATGCTTTTATCGTATCACAATACTTTTTTCATAGCTGATTTGATAAAGAATATTCGCACAGCAATTAATGAAGGGTCTTTTGAGAAGTTTAAAAAAGAGTTTGAAGGAGTATATGTTAAGTGATTTTTGTGCCGGTTGTCAAAAGGCGTTTAGGCGGGTCTTCTAGTGCTGCTGTTAAGCGTTCTGTTTCAAGGGAATTAATCACGTTTCATAAGGAGCGTTTGCGCAGGAATCGTTTGCGGCGCAGGATTCGCTCAAGTCTTTCAGAGCTTCATGAAAAAGACGCTCGTTTTGCCAAAGCAAAGACTGATTTTTTAGGCGCTAAGGGCGCGTTGCCGGCAGGTTCAAAAGAGAGCAGGGAATATGCGCTTTCATTTAATGAGCGTGTTTCTGCAGGAATTGGGCATAATCACTTGCTTCATAAAAGAAGGCTTGTTAGGCGTCTCACTCCAAAAGCGGTTCGCAGAGCCAAAGCAGGTGTTTTGAAGTGGGCAATGAAAAATAAAGGGGTTGAATAGTGTGGTGCGTGTGTTGAATTCTAAAGAGTTGCTTGGAAAAATTAACTCCCTTAACGAGGTTCTTCTTCCTGATGAGTATTATGCTGTTCCAAAGGAGCTGGGGTCTGTTTTGAATTCGCTCAAATCAGCTCCTATAAGGGATCAGCTTGCAGCCATTGGGTTGTTTAACGCGAAAGGCGGAAAGTTTGTTGTAAAGGATTACTTGGCGCCGTTTGAGAATGGGAAAAAACCTTTTAAGAGCACGATTTTTTTTAACCACCCGTTTTTTTGCAATGAATGCAATAACGGTAGCGGCGAGTTTACCTGCACGATTGTTTCTTTGGACAAAAATCTTTCAGTTTCTTTTTCAGGGATTGATTTTCACCGGGTCGAGGTTCATGGCGAAGATTTTCCGCCTGTTAAAATAGATATTCTGCGAAAGATTCTTAGTTAATTAAAAAAGAATGTGGCGGAAAAAGTTTGTGTGCTTTTCCCGCTTTTTTTGTTTCTAAAAAAGGCCTTGGTTTTACTCGTCAATGTCTTCTATTCCGTTTTCTGTGATTCTGTAGAGTGCTTCTCCGTCAGGCAGTGATGGTGAATCAACAAGCTTTGCCACTCTTTTGTCTTCCTTGCTTTTTCTTAAGTATAGTCTTGTTTTGCTTGCGTGTCCGACAACGTTTCCTCCCACTGGTTCTGTCGGGTCTCCGAATAGTATGTCTGGTCTTGACATTACTTGGTTTGTTACGAGCACTGCAACGTTTTTCATTTCTGCGAGTTTTTGCAGCGAGCGCATGTGTTTGTTTAGCTTTTGCTGTCTTTCTGCGAGCGTTCCTCTTCCGACAAATTCTGATCTGAATTGCGCAGTGAGCGAGTCTACGATTACGAGTTTTATGTTTTTTTCATCAACCATTTCTGCGGCTTTGTCGGCGAGTATCATTTGGTGTTCGGCGTTGTATGCGCGTGCAACGTAAACGTTTTTGAGCACTGCGTCCGGGTCTAGTCCGAATCTTTTTGCGGCTTGTATTACTCTTTCTGGTCGGAATGAGTTTTCAGAGTCAATGTACAAGCACCCTCCTTCCAACCCGCCTTGTTCTTTTGGTAATTGTACTGTTACGGATGTTTGAAAGCACCATTGTGATTTGCCGCTTGCCATTTTTCCGTATACTTCAG
>CAZJAE010000115.1:651-2574 GCA_964544205.1 uncultured archaeon | reverse complement strand
AATAATGAATGAAAAATAAGCGGTAAAGCCAAAACAGGAAGAAAAAAACGATGAAGCAAAACAACAAGTAATTGGAATCATAAAAAAAGCAAGACTCTCGGACCTCGTTGAAGGAAAACTCGAAACAACGCTCGACGACAAGCAGAAAAAAGCGCTTCTTTCTCTTGTAACGGAAGGAAAAGTATTCGTCTTCAAACTAAACGAGACATACAAGAAAGGAGTTTACCGAGTAAAAGACGAGACAAGCGAAGAAACTACGCGCGCAAAAAAAGAATCAGAAGACTTTAACGCCAAAGAAAAAGATTTAGACAAATACACGCTCGAAACAGACGGTTTCTTGATAATAAAAGGAAAAGACGGAGCGGCAAGAGCAAGCCACGCGTACGAAAGAGACATAAAAGAAGGACTCCTGCGCGGAATAAGAAGCTTTGACGGAAACTATTACTTAATCCAAACCGACATTCTTACATCATACCTCAACAAATCAGTAATGTCATTCGCACAAAAAGAAAACCAGACAATCGAAGAACTCGCAGAGAGCTTAAAGATTTCAAAAGTGCTCACAAGAATAATCTGCGAATTTTTAAAAGACGAAGGCGAGCTGATGGAAAAGAAAAAAGGAATATACCATTACATAAAATAAATTATAAAGAATAAATCGCTGAAAAATAACTTGATAAAAAAACTCACTGCCAGCTGTTAGAATAAAGCTCAAGAACCTCGCTCTCAGAAAGCTCTTTTCTAAAAATACTAAACCCTGCAATTGCAACATTAGGAGAAGGGTAAGCTGAAGGATTTACTGGATTTCCGCCGATAACAAGCGGAAGATTGTTTGACAAGTCATAATTATTCCACGAAGAAAAATCAGTTTCCCCAACCTTTGCGCCGTTCACAAAAGTCTTAAGCGACCCGTCCCTGTTTGCGGTAAAAACAACATGCGCCCAAGTATTTTGAGGAACATTAAAACCTACTTGCGGAAACGAAGCGCTGCCATTTGAAATCTTTATGAAAAGAGCGCTCCCTCCCGCCCACATAGAATAACCCTTGTCAAGCTCGTCAATGTGCTTCTTGCCAAAAATCTTTCCATAACCGGAAAGCCGATTATTAATCCAGAAAGA
Source organism: uncultured archaeon (assembly GCA_964544205.1). Taxonomy (GTDB): domain Archaea; phylum Iainarchaeota; class Iainarchaeia; order Iainarchaeales; family JAAZKV01; genus JAAZKV01. Next base: position 1,456 of record CAZJAE010000115.1, on the reverse strand, counting down.
AACAGAAAAATCTTCTCTTGGACCAAAGTTAATTGCCGAACTATTCGGAATCTCGACACGCTGACCCAAAGCACCTGTAAAATTAACCGCTGGAAAATTATTCGGACCCGCAATGTACACAGGAGGAGTAGAACCCAAAAGAGAAGCATTATTCCCATTAGGAGAAGAATCATTTGAATTCCCAGCAAAATTCCAAGCCCCCGCAAGAGAAGAAACAACACTGCTTGACTTTGAATAATAATTCCCAGCAATTCGAACAAACTGCCCGCTCGACTCCTTAATATTGTCAAAAGAAGAATCGGCATAGTTAGAACTTGCAGAAGCCTGGCTGGTCCCCTGACCCAAAGCCCCCGTAACCGCGATAATCACAATAGCTACTACAAGAATCGCGGCTCCAATAATCAGCAAATACTCAATAGCACCCTGCGCCTTGGCACAGCGCAGACCCTCAGCGCGAAAATCCATGGAAATAAAAGGAAAAAACAAGTATTTATTAGTTTAGAAATTGAAAAAATGGGGTCACGGGGAATCGAACCCCGTTCCGACGGTCTGGAGCCGTCTGTACTGCCGGTATACTATAACCCCGTTGGAATAATCCAAAACAATTCAACCATAAAACGCTTGGCGATTAATGACTGCTTGTTAAATAAAAAGTGGTTGAGAAAGTAATTTAAACTTCCTCAAAAGGAAGAAAAACGATTTTTGAAAACAAAACTAGTACCTTACGCAAAACCCGCTGAAAGTTTCATTTGAAGGAACCTCAGAAACACTTACATTATCAACCCTTACAAGCACAGAGTGGGAT
>CAZJAE010000115.1:0-641 GCA_964544205.1 uncultured archaeon | reverse complement strand
AAAACTCATCAAGCGTTTTCTTCTCGCCCTGAAGACACGCTTCAACCAAGTCCTCGCGCATAGCGTTACGCACCCAGCCGGCAATTCCCCTCAACTGCGCTTCTTTAAGGACAAGCATCCTCATCCCAACGCCCTGAACGCGTCCGTGAAAACCAACCATGTAAGTAACAAGAACCATTTACAAGTGAAAAGAACAACCCGAAGTGCGTAAAAAGCTTGCTAATGAAATTATGACTCAAAAAAACCCTGAAAATTACATGTATAAAATATTACACCAAATTCCAAAGATTAATTATTAACAAAACAGGAGAAAATAAGTAAGAAAGGTGTTTAGTATCGTTCAGTAAAATCCATCAAAACCCCCTTTGTGCGGTTCCCTCAAACACCAAGGGAACCACTCCTTTACCAAGCCTTTACCGCCCCGCCCAAAAAATCCGCCCAATACTTAACTTTAAATTGTTTAGGTTCTCTTTATACCTATTATTATTGATAAGCATTCAAAACGGTGAGCTGAAGTGATTAGCGAAAAGAGATTCACAAAAGAAATGGAGCTCGCAATCCTTGAGCAGTGGAAAAAGGACAGGGAATTCTCATTCAACCCGAACGCGAAAAAACCAGTCTACTCAATAGATACTCCGCCT
>CAZJAE010000114.1:0-2748 GCA_964544205.1 uncultured archaeon | reverse complement strand
CCAAGCGCGCAAAAAAATCCGGTTCCGCTCACTGCAAGGGAAAAGAAAGTTATGAGGGACTACTTGCTTAGAATTAATGAAAAAGGAAAAAGCCCCGAGTACGACTTTTCTCAGGACTGATCGTTAAAAAAGTTTTTGGTAAGAATTGAACAAAATATCTAATCAATTCTTACAGTGATTTCCTTTACTTTTTTGCTTTGTATGTACTGGTAAGAACCGTTGTAATGCTCTGCAACAAGGATAGTGATAGTCTCTACTCCCCTGTCCGCATTAGCCGCTGGATAAACGTGGTAATAGTCTCTGATTCTCTCGCCGGGTTTGAATGAATCAATCTTTTTCGTCATGACTCTCATTCTTCCGCCTTTATCAAAAGCAAGCATGTCCCCGCCGCCGATTTCAAGCGAAACCATCTGGACCTTGTTTGAACTGTTAACAAGTTCAATCATAAGTTCCAAAGGCTCTCTTCTTGCAAGAACCATTCTAAACGGAATTAACTCTGCTTTAACATCAATCATACCTACCACCGAAAAGTTATACACTTAATACAAGGGTGGTTATTAAACATTTCCTCCTCGTAAAAACAAAACAACTTGTTATGTATCAGCTGGTTTTTGTGGGGGCAAAAATATATATTCCCAAACATTCTCTTTCATTCTTAGATGGCAAAATCGACGAAATTGACAAAAAACCAGATGGTTGCAGTAGCGCTGTTAATAGCGCTTGCGCTCTTTCACGTGCCAATAATTAATGCCCTCTCGATAATAGGGTCATTAATAGTGCTCGGCGCCGCAATTTATCTGCTAATCAAATAAATCAAATAAAACCTGAAAGGCGTTTTTTTAAGCCTCAATAGTTTTTTTAACTCAAATTTGCGAGTTAGATTCGTTTTTATTCCCCAAGAGTGCATATTATTTCATGGCAGAAAACACGGCGCCTCTTAAACCGTCAAAAAACAAGAAGTACGAAGGCAAGAGCGTTGCTTTTAGGAATAAAAAAGAATACAAGGACTTAATGTCCACAAGGTACTCTCTTGACGAACTATTCGGGTTTCATGAAGCAATCCTCCACGCTTACCGCGACATTAACGCCCACCAATCCGACGCAATAATCTCCCCGCTAAGGGGCTCTGAACCGCTCGTAAAATCAGTAAAACTCATTGCAAGCCTTGAACGAAACTCCGCGGCGCTTCCAAAAGTTTATTATCCAAAGGTCGGGCAGGTGAATTACGGAAAATTCGCTCCGGGCGTAATAAAATCAATCGGCGGCGATTTTGCAGTAACCCACGACCAGATAGAAACAGAACAGAAAAAAGAAATGCTTAGAATTGTGGACGGCGTGTTTAAAGACGCCCACTATCCGAAGCACCCAAAGAAGAGAATAATGATTACAGTGCTCGACGAAGTGTACAGCGGGGGTTCAATATCAAAAAACGTCAGCCTGCTTGAAGAAGCGCTTCAGGAAGTAACCACACGCAGGCTCAAAAGAGGCGATAAAGTTCCAACTGTTTACATAAAAGTAATAGCGATAGCAAACAAAGACTCTTATAGGTGCAAAGAATACCGCGCGCTTAGAGCAAGGGGAATTGTTAGGGAATATGTGGTGCCCCGCCTCTTCACAACAGATTCTCCTCACTTCCTGTACCCTCTTGTAAAAGAGCGAAACGAAGGAAAGTTCAGCTGGTTTAGAAGAGAAAAACCCACCCGCCTTGCATTGACCAGAAAATCAATTGATGGCAGGGCGAGCCTCTTTGAAGACCTAAAAGCTATTCATGAATTGAGAAAAAGCTGGGGGGTAAAAGACGCTGCAGGTTTTAGGCACCTTGCAATGCACACTCAAAGAGAAATTGCTCTCTTAATGCTTCCAAAACTCCAAAGACATGCCCACTTCGGTTTTTCAAGAGACGTAGCCAGAATTTCAAGATTCAAAAGATAAAAATCAAATCTATTTTTCAAATCTATTTCTTTACAGGATTCAAACTATCTCTTGATGAGGACAAGTTCTTCATTTCCTGCAATTTTATCCTGCAATTTTATATACTTCTTCCACACTAACAATTGTAAGGAAAAACTCTTTTTCCTTATTGGTGGTTTTGATTGGCTGAAATAATTCCAGAAGCAGAATTGATTAGAAAAGAATTCATAGTAAGGCAGATTGACTTGCCTGCTTCAGTGACTCTCACAAAAAAATCCCTGCTAAGGTGGTGCTGTCTATCGCTTGGCTTAATCTCTCCAAAAGAAACGAGAGACAAGGGTTTTTTGGTTTTTGACGCGCTTTTCACATTCATTTTTACAAAAAAACAATCCCCGACAACGCTTGAAATAAAGGACTTCATTAAGGAAAAAAACTCCATAGAAATGAGCGAAAAACTGATTCGCTACCATTTAAACCGATTGATTGATTTGGGGTTAGTGAAAAGGGACGGACTCTCCTATTCAATAAACCCCTCTCCGACAAGCGAACAGCGCTCTTCAATAAAAGAATCCTACAAGGCTTGGGCGAAAAAACAGCTTGAAGAAGAAATGGAAAAAATCTCAGAAGCCCTTGACAAGCTCCAAAAAAGCTACGAAAAGTAACTGCGAGCTTTTTTTAGAAGCTTTCTAACAGCCCAATTGAACACGCAAAACCATAAAGGACTATAAAGTCAATAAAATTATTCTCCAAGTTTTTCTCGTTCCTGTTTTTCATTCTAATTAGCTTTTTATAGTAAAAGATTGTATTATTCTTGGAAAATTACCGGTGTCGCTAACG
>CAZJAE010000113.1:0-2759 GCA_964544205.1 uncultured archaeon | reverse complement strand
TGAATTAAGCGCCCTAATATCATCCCTAATCCCGCCCCCGCCGCTAACCATGGGCATGGGAGAAGACGACTGGGACTGCATAGGCATGGGAGCTCCCTGACCCCCCGGCGCCATTGATCTATCAGGCCTTGGCATAAAAAACACTTATCAAACGAAATAAACCAGGGCAAAACCTGGCTATTATTAAATAGGTTTTGATACTTAAAAATGTATTGTATGGAGAAGGGGCAAAAAGAGAAAGCAATGCTCTTAGACGCTACTTACATTGATTCAGAAGAACAATCCGAAATAGCGCTCTACTGCTACGACGGCAAAAACACTTACTGGGTGAAAGACAAAAACTTCCACCCTTACTTATACATATTATCATCAAAGGAAGACGCGGCAAAAACCCAAAAAGAACTAACCTCGCTCACATTCGGTTCGGACGAAAAATTCAAAGCAAAAAACGCCCAAATAACAAAACTTGAAAACAAAGGGAAAACTGCTATCAAAGTAGAGTTCCAAAAGGTTAACCACCTCGTCCAAGCCAGAAAAACATTCTCCGAAATGGGGTACGAAAAACACGAATACGACATTCAGTACTCAAAAAGATACCTTCTTGACACCCGACTCGAACCAGGAAACTGGATGGAATATGAAACAATTCCTGAAGAAACAACCGCGCAAAATAAGGCTGCTGCAAACAAAAACACTTCCAAAAAACAAAATGCTGCCGATTTAGAAGAAGATGAAGAAGACATGCTGGAACTCAAAAACGCCAAATCAATAAAAAACCCGGCCCCTGTTGACGGAGAATTCTGCGGAAAAGCAACAGCATTCGACCTCGAAACAAAAATGGGGAAAAAATTCACAATAGGGGCAGAACCCATACTAATGGTGTCAATAGTATCAAACGACCTCTCGCTCTCAAAAAACAAGCCAAACTACGAAAGAATAATGTCCTATGGAACAAAAAAAGTCGAAAAACTAGAAATACTCAAAGACGAACAAGAACTCATAGAAAAAACAATACACGAACTAAACCGCGACAACTGCTTCATAGTAACCTACAACGGAGACAATTTTGACTTCGCATACACAAAAGACAGGGCAAAAAAATTCAAACAAGAGTTCCTAATCAACGACGCCCAGCCAAGAACAATGCGAAAAGGAATGGACAACGCGGTAAAACTAAGCGGAGTCCAGCACATAGACTCACTCCAAATAATGCGCTTCCTTCAAAGAACAGGCGCGGTGAATACGGCAAAACTGGACATAGAAACAGTATCAGACAAGGTATTTGGAGAGCCAAAAGAAAAAGTGACGCCAAGAGAAATAACAGAAGCGTGGGAAAGTAAAGACACGAAAAAACTTGAAAGACTCGTAGACTACAACCTAAAAGACTCAAGAGTAGCGCTCAAAATAGCAAAAGAATTCCTGCCGCTGTTTGTAGAAATATCAAAACTAACATCCCAAACACTCTACGAAACAACAAGAAACACAACCTCGCAAATGGTTGAAGACCTGCTTTTAAAAGAAGCAAAAAAAAGAGGAATAATAGCTCCAAACAAACCCAAAGAAAACGAAGTCACTCAAAGAACAATGAACCCTATAAAAGGAGCGTTCGTAAAAGAACCAATCGCAGGACTACACGAAAACCTCGCAGTCCTTGACTTCGCCTCGCTCTACCCAAGCATAATAATCAGCCACAACATCTCGCCCGAAACGCTAAACTGCGGGCACGAAGAATGCAAAAAAAACATTTCCCCTGACGGAACGTGGTTCTGCACAAAAGAACGCGGATTATTCCCCCAAATACTTGAAAATATGCTAAAACAAAGACTTGCCTTAAAACGCGAATACAAACGCAAGAAAAAAGAAGAAGGAGTGGACGACAAAGTAATGTTTGCAAAACAATGGGCGCTGAAAATAATCCTAAACTCCGTATACGGCTATTTAGGCTACCCGAGGGCGAGGTGGTACTCAAGAGAATGCGCAAGCGCGACAACCGCGTGGGAAAGAGACTACATAAACAAAACAATAGCAAAAGCCGAAAAAGAAGGCTTCAAAGTCCTGTACGGCGATACTGATTCTGCATTCATACTAATGAACAAAAAAACAAGAGAAGATGTAAAAGAATTCACAGAACGGGTGAATAAAGAACTCCCCGAAGACATGGAACTCGAAATAGACGGATTCTACAAAAGAGGAATATTTGTGACAAAAAAAGAAGGAGGCGCGGCTAAAAAAAGATACGCGCTGATGGACGAACGCGGAGCTCTCAAAATAGTCGGATTTGAATACGTTAGAAGAGACTGGTGCATCCTTGCGCGCGAAACGCAGAAAAAAGTAATAGAACTCGTGCTAAGCGAAGGAAAACCAGAAAAAGCAGTCGAACACGTAAGAAAAGTCATAAAAGACCTAAAAGAAGGAAAAACCGAGAAAAAAGACCTCGTAATAATGACACTCCTCCAAAGAGAACCAAAAGACTACGACGCAATAGGGCCACACGTAGCCGCAGCCGAAAAAGCAATCGCAAGAGGAAAAGAACTTGGAGTAGGCTCAATGCTGAGCTTTGTCATTACAAAACCAAAAAAAGGAAAAGAAAGCATCTCGCAAAAAGCCGAACTTGAAGAATACGTGGAAGAAGGCGATTATGACGCCGATTACTACCTTGAAAATCAAGTAATTCCCGCAGTGATAAAAATCCTCGCCGAACTCGGATACACAAAAGAAGACCTCCTGACCGGCGGAAAACAAACAGGACTAGGAGCATG
>CAZJAE010000112.1:0-2762 GCA_964544205.1 uncultured archaeon | reverse complement strand
AAAGAACAAAAAATGAAACAAAGAAAGCAAAGAACCTTGGAGAAGATCAACAATGCCTAAACCAATGTGGTACTTAAAGCTTCTTGCCAAAGCAAGAAAATCCTATTTTACTTCAAAAGCCGAGTCGCGGGTTACAAAGGAACACATCAACCCCGCAATAAGGCAGGGGCTCATTGTTAAGGAAAGAAGAAGACTTATTGCAGAAAGCTCGCTTAAGCGAAAAGGGAAGGCTATTGCAAAAGCTCAAAAAACCCACCCAGCTTTTCTTGAAAAAAAACAAGCGCCCCAAAAAAGATCCATACATAGCGCAGGCGAAGAAGGCTCAGTGAGGATGAAAGGCAATGAGGCAAGCGCATTAAGCACCGGTTCGGTTGCTGATAGAAAACCTGGCGAACTAAAAATGAGCGCTGTCTCCGCTTCGGCAAGAAAAGAAGCTGAGATGAGAAAACCTGCTCAAGACGCTCTCGCAAAAGCAAAGAAGGACAGGACAATTAAGTAAAATTGTTTTGGAGTGTTTTTGCCCCCCAATCAAGCAATACATTTATTTACCCGAATATCGTATTTGTGTGCATGAGCTTTTCAAAGACTTACCCGCACGAGTTAAAGTTTCTTGAGGCGCGAAAAATACTCTCGCCCACGCAGGCTTTTTTGTTCATTATTGAAGAAGCTATTCTTGTTCTGTTAATCGTTTTGCAGATTTACCAGTTCATCGGGATCAACTTTATAGGAGAAAGAGTAATGATTGACCCCCAGCCGATAATGTTTCAAAACATTGTGTGGTTTGTGGGAACGATTTTATTCCTCACACTTGGTTATGTAGTGATTGCAATGAGGGATGTGACTGTTATTGAGATTCACAAGAACTTTTCAGGACTGGTTTTCAACACTGCTAAAGGAAAAGTCAAGAATGCAAGCAAAGAAACTGCTATTTTCTTTATTGCCGAAGCGGCTTACGCAATTGTGTTTGCTGTCGCTATCTTCATCTACCTTGACCCCGATATTAACGTCCTGCCCGCAAGCACCCCCCCGTTGTTTAATTATATTGGATTTGCAATAGTTGCTGGCTTTGGTTTATTCCTCTTCTCAAAAAGCAAGGAGTTTAGAATGGCTGTTTACGGACCAACCCCTGTTCAGAAGAGAATCCACCACGGCAGAGTAGAGACGAGGAGATTCACAAACAAAAAGACGGGGACTATAAGAATTGCTCCAAAAAAGCACTACTCCGGGCTTCACAAAAAATAGCTTCTTTTAAGTAAAGTATATTAATATCGTGAACCTAATTTAGTTTGATTTCATGCCTTTAGAAAGAAGCATTTCGTTAAAACAAGCCATTCTTTACGGCTCAGGCACCATTATCGGCGCCGGAATTTACGTGTTAATCGGAGTAGCTGCGGGAATTAGCGGCAACTTATTGTGGCTCTCTTTTCTAATAGCTGCAGTGATTGCGGCAGTGACTGCATTCTCTTACGCTGAACTCACCCATCGGTACCCTAAAGACGCTGCTGAATCTGTTTATGTAATCAAGGCTTTTAGAAACAAGCAGCTGGCTTACTTTATTGGAATAATTACACTATTCACTGGCGTATTCGCTGCCGCCACGGTTGCGTGGGGATTTGCTTCGTACTTTAAGTTCTTTGTTGCAATAAACCCATTGTTTGTCGCAATAGGAATGCTTGCAATACTCTCAATAGTGAATTTTGTCGGGATTCAAAAAAGCGTTTCGCTTAACAACATCTTGACTTCGCTCACAATAATCGGATTGGTTCTTACAGTAATCTTTGGACTGCGGTTTGTCGGAGCGGTGAATTATTTTGAAGGAATTGATGGAACCCTCCTTTGGGAAAACTCTTTTTCCTTAATCCCGAGTGTTTTCTCAGCAGCTGCTTTGATTTTCTTCGCTTATGTGGGTTTTGAGGAACTCGCTAACGTAGTTGAGGAAGTGAAGAATGCCCGAAGAAACCTTCCTAAAGCAATACTCTCCGCACTTGTCCTCACCACAGTTCTTTATGTTTTAATCTCAATAGTCGCTGTAAGCGTTTCAACGCCTGCCGAGCTTTCGGAAGCGGCTAACCCAAACAACCCATTGACTGAAGGGCCTCTTGCAATCGTAGCGGCGAAAGCAATCGCCCCAGAGTTTGGTTTTGTTTTAAGCGTTCTTGCATTATTCGCCACGGCGAGCGTTACTCTCGTCCTGCTTAACGTTTCAAGCAGGATACTTTATGGAATGGCTAATGAAGGACTCCTCCCAAAAGTTCTTGGGCATGTGAATAAGAAAACTAAAACCCCTCACGTGGCGATAATTGCGACACTTTTAATTGCAATAATGTTCGCATTTGTCGGAGATATTGAGGAACTCGGCAAACTCACCACAGTAATCCACTTCTTTTTGTTCTTCACTGTGAATGCAACGCTTGTGGCTATAAGATACAACGAGCACAGAGCCCACAAAGCGGCGGGAAATAAAAACCACTCATGGGTGCCTTGGTTTGCGGTAGCAGGCACGCTTTTTTGCTTTTTCATGTTCGCTACGCAGTACTGGGAGCCGATAAGCTTTTTCGGAGTAATGGTGCCTCAATTCGTGCTCACAATCCTGTTATTTGCGCTTATTTGGCCAACGTACTGGATTTTTGAGAAGCGATGGGACAAGAAGTAAAGTCCAAGAGAAAATAAAAAAAGCCTGTGGCGGAATTTGCATCCGCGACCTCACCCTTACCAAGGGCGTGCACCAGCTGGCTATGCTACACAGGCATTAATAAAAAAAT
>CAZJAE010000111.1:1573-2793 GCA_964544205.1 uncultured archaeon | reverse complement strand
AAACGGATTCAAAAGAAGAACCGCAGGCATTTTTATTTTCGGCGTAGGAATAAAACAAGAAGAAGTGATGAAAATATCCTCGGACTTGAGAAACAACGGGGTTGCGGTGGAAACAGACTTAACTGGAAAAGGAATCGGAAAAAACATTGACTATGCGCAGAAAAAAGGCTACAAATTTGTGGGCATAATCGGAGAAAACGAGCTAAAGGAAGGAAAAATGACTATAAAGGACATTGAAACTGGAAAGCAGGAAATGATTGATTTAGGCAAAGTAAAAAAGTTCTTTGAAGACAAACAACTTGCTAAACAATTATTGGATAAAATTTAAAAGGTGATGAAAAATGGCGACAACAAAACAAATTGAACTCCAACTAAATAAAAGTGAATGCTGTATTCATCAACCCGAATACTGATTTTGAGTTGCTAAAAAACAAGCTCAAAGATGCGGTACTTGTCCTGCCAAAAAATTCAGGACTAACCTCATATAGGCTTCTTTTTGAAGAAATGCCAAACGAAACAATAACTGTGCGGGCAGAAGACGTTCCAAAAATCGTTGAAAAACTCGCAAAAAAAGGCAGCAAATCCTTTGGCGTAACCGGCGAAGACTTGTTTAAAGAGTATCAAATTGAATCAGGGGGCGGAATAGTCAAGCAAGTCGGAAAGATTCCCTGGAATGGAAGCAAAACCCTGTTTGGAAAACCAACGCTTTGCCTCCTTGGACCAAAGAAAAGAAGCCTCGCAAGCTTTGACAAGGCAGACACGCTGACAGTTGCAATAAACAGCAAATACAAGCGCATAAGCGAAGACTATTTGTCAAAACTGGAATCGCAGGGATTCAAATTTGAAAAACTCGTTTTAAACGGATGCACAGAAAACACATACCGCGCCGGCGAAGCCGACTTGGTAATTGAAGTAGTAGTTTCAGGAGAAAGCGCGATAATTGCGGGGCTAAAAGTATACGAAACTATCTTAGGCTCGGACATAGCGATTTTGGGGGGTTCAAAATGAAAAATTCTGGAGAATTTAGGACAGTTGATCTGGAAAGAGTAGATTTTGCAAAAAGCGGAGGGCTGGTTCCGACAATAATCCAGGACGAAAACGGAATCATTTTATCGCTTGTCTATTCAAACAAAGAAAGTCTCAAACAATCAATTCAAACTCAAAAAGTCTGGAGATACTCAAGGCAGGCAAAAAAAGTAATCCTGAAAGGCGCTACAAGC
>CAZJAE010000111.1:0-1563 GCA_964544205.1 uncultured archaeon | reverse complement strand
GGAAACGAGCAGGGCATATTAAGCATTCAAACCGACTGCGACAAGGATGCGCTTTTATTTAAAGTAATCCAAAAATCAGGCAATTCCTCGCCAAAAAACGCATGCCATTTAGGCAAATACAGCTGTTTTGGTGATGTTGAAAAATTCTCCTTTGGCGATTTGTACAACAAAATAACGTTGAGAAAAGAAAATGCTCCCTCGGGGTCATATACTAAGAAGCTTTATGAAGACAGCGAGCTCTTGAAAAGAAAACTAATAGAAGAAGCCGCTGAAGTAATAACTGCAAAAACAAAAAACGAGTTAATTTGGGAATGCGCCGATTTGATTTACTTTCTTTTCGTCATAATGGCTTCAAAAGGAGTCACACTCGCGGACATTGAAAAAGAAAATGCCCGCAGGAACTGCGAAAAAGACTGATTATGGCGAGGGTTAATCAGCTCGCTAAGCTGGGCTTGGCAAAGAATTGCCTAAACAGAGCATTTTTTTGCCCAAGTCTTCTTTTTATTCCTTTCTTCTCATTTTATTTTGAGCGTTATGGGATTATTTGACACACTAATGCCGAAAAAAGAAGCGAAGTTTGCTGCAAAAGAACAGCCTCAAAAAAAGCCTGTTGAAAAAGCAGTGAAATCTGATTTTAGGGACAAGGCAGAAACAAACAAAGCAATTTCTTACCAGAAGACGCAAGCGCCTGCTCCTTCAAGACAAAATAAACTCGGAGTATGCATACCAGAACACGCTAAAAATAGGACAGAAACTTATTCTTACGACCCGAACGTGTGCGTTCCAATCCACGCCCGGCCTCTTGAAGAGCGAAGAAAACTTGCAAGAAAAGTCGAGGTAAGCCCGTTTGAAAAACTAAAAATGCAGCGCGAAAAAGAAGAATCTGATTTTGACAAAGAACTTGACGACCTTGCGGCGCAGGAAGTAAATGAAGAATTTGAAGTAAAAGAAGTCGACACCGAGCCGGAAGAAGCGATAGAATACAAAAGACCGGTTCAAAGAGAAGCTCCTGTTGTTGAAGAAAAGCCAAGAATCTCAATCGATCCAAAGAAAAAAGCAGAGCTTGAAGCGGTTGTGAGGGGAGTAATGTATGGCAAAGGCGGGTCAAACAACGTTCAAACCGGCGTAGTGTCAGCATCGGCTCCTAAAAAAGACTGGAAAAAAGCAATGCCTGCTTTTAATATGCAGAACGAAAAAGACGAGCACGAAGAGCCTCAAGAACCGATTGACGAAATTGACGAATCCATAAGCAAAGTTGAGGGTTATGTGCCAAAATTCTCAAACTCTGCAAGGAAAAAATTTGAATCAAACAACGAAGCAAGAGGAATAGAACCAAAGGGCTTTGGAACATTTGAAGTTACAGGCGTTTACCAGGGCGGGGACACTACAATAATCTCCGGAAGAGTAACAAGCGGCAAGATAACTACAAGACTCACTGCGCAAAAAGGCAGCGTCTCAATAAGACTCAATGAACTAAAACGCGGACTTGAATCAGTAAGCGAGTTAAGGGAAGGCGAGAACGGCTCGCTCTTTGCGAGAGGCTCGGTTGCGGCGGTAAAATAC
>CAZJAE010000110.1:0-2811 GCA_964544205.1 uncultured archaeon | reverse complement strand
GTCCTGGAAAGGATATGACAAAGTCAGCCTCTTGCAGTTTTTACGGCCATTGAAGCGAAGACTGGACTATAACTCTTCGCCTAAAACCAGTAATTGCAATGCTTCCCTTTTGCATGAAGGAGATAACCACTAGAACCTGCTGATTGGTTATGTTCGATTATCAGCATCGAAAAGAGTTCGTGGAACTCTTTCACCGAGTCCAGAAACGACTAGCAGCGGCTTTTTTGCCGCTGTTTCACATTTACAGGATTATATTTACGGGATGATGACAATATTATGGCTAAGCGAAAAGTTAAGAGGAAATCTGCTAAGAATGCAGTGAGGTCAAAAAAATCTGCTCCTAAGAGTAGGGGCGGAAGGGCTCCCAGCAAAAAGTCTAAAAAATCAAAAGTGAAAAAGATACTTGCTTGGCTTAAGAAAAGGGGAAAAAAGCGGTAATGCCTTTTTTCCTATTTGTTTGTTTTATCCAACAAAATTTTGCATAATCATTTTGGAGCATTTTTTCTAGCCATTTTTCCAGATATTATTATAAATGTCTGAAGCGTATTCTTCTTTATCATGGCCAGAAGTCCACTGAATTTTAAGAAGGCTTTTACTAATCTTGGGAAACGCGCGGAAGCGAGCAATCATTTTTTTGGGACTCGCGGAGTTAAAGAATTGAGGGGCGTTGGCGTCGGCTTTGCGGGTCAGCTTAGGGGAAAGTACGAGCAGATGGCTAAGAACAGGGCTGCTGTTATTGCAAGAGCAAGGGAAATGGATGCTATCAGGGGCCGAGGGTATCAAATGAGTGAAGAAGAGTATTTGCAGTTTTTGCGCGACAGACACGAGTTGTTAGAGTATGAGGGCGAGATGCAGCTTGCAAAGAGGCTTCACAAAATTGAAGAGCAGAAGGTAACAAAAGAGCTTGAAAAGAATTTGGCTGAAGTTTTGAGGCACACGAGGCTTCCTACTGCGACTAAGATGGTTCTTGTCAGAGAATTAATAGCCCAGCTTGGGCCTGAAGTTGCCCAGCTTGAGCCAAGGATTCTTGCAAAACTGATTGAGAAGAGCCGTTCAATACGGGTGATTGAGGACGCGGCGCAGAACAGAAGAAGACTTACTAGGGATCATGTTGATGGGTTTGTTCATGAAATCCACGCAATGCTTGAACAATCTGGGCACCTCGGCTGATTTTTTGGCGTTCAATTAAGTTAATAAACTACTTTGAGGGGAATTATTTTAGTAGTGGGAGATTGGCTGACGGCGCCCCGCAGGGGTTGCTGAGGAAAGTCCGCTCACCCTTTTCGCAAGAAAAGTCCCGTTAATACCGAAAGGTAGGGCAGCTCAACAGAAACGACACCCAAGCAATTGGGATGCAACGGGGGCTGTGGTGCAACTCCGAAAGGAGGCTTAGGTTAATGCCAGTCGGGAACGCGCTTTCGCGTTACTACCCGATGAACAAAAAGTGGCTTACTCCCCACTGCTATTCTTGACTTGAAGCAAGGTCGTGTTTACTTGAGTTTTCTGTGCAGGAACTTGCTTTTGAGTTTTAGTTTTTCTATTTGTTCTTTCATCTTGTCGCGCCAGTTGTGTCCGTGAATGCTTCTTACTTTGCTCACCCACGCGTTTCCATGAATTACTCCGTGCGGAAAGTTTTTCCCAATGCTTGAATAATAGTGCAAAAACTCTGCATCAGTGTATGCTTGTATGCTTGGATATACTCCAAACGCGCTTGATACTTGGGTTGATAGTTTTTCAAGGAATCTCTTCTCTTCGTGCAGGTCGAAGTGGCTTGTTTTTCCGGGCAGGTGGGGCGCGGCTTTTTGGAATACAAATATTAAATCAAGGTCAGAGCCTTCTGCATGTGCGCTGGCTTTTCTTACGTGCCTTTGCGAGCTTCCAGTGATGAGGATTGCTTTTATTCCTGCGGGGAACTGTGTCAATGCGAGGGGGCGGATGTATCTTCTTGCTATGTATTCTCTGGCAAGGGACTCTCGGTATGCTTCGTCCTTGTTTTTTGAGTTTCGGATTTTTGAAACATTGTGCGATATTGCAATCAAATCCGGTTTCTTTGGTTGAGCCATAAAAGTATTTGTGTTTGTTTGGTATAAATATGTATTCCTGCATGAGTTGAATTTTTATCGGTATTAAATGGTTTAAAATTGTTTCTTAATTTGATATTTGAGTTGAATTGTTATGATATCAAGCGTTGAGTTGAGGGAGAAGTACCTTAAGTTTTTTGAGAAGATGGGGCATAAGAGAATTCCAAGCGCTTCTTTGATTCCTGAAAATGACCCTACTGTGCTTTTTACCACTGCGGGCATGCATCCGCTTGTGCCTTATTTGCTTGGCGAACCGCATCCTTTGGGGAAGAGGATTTGCAATGTGCAAAAGTGCATCAGAACGGGGGATATTGATGATGTCGGCGATGCTTGGCATTTGAGTTTTTTTGAAATGCTTGGGAATTGGAGTCTTGGGGATTACTTCAAGAAGGAAATGATTGCGTTTAGTTATGAATTCTTGACTAAGGAGCTTAGGATTCCTGCAGAAAGGATTAGCGTTACTTGTTTTGAAGGGGATAAGGACGCTCCAAGGGATTTAGAAGCTGCCACTGCTTGGGAAAAGGCTGGGATTCCTAAGAGCAGGATTCATTTTTTGCCAAAGGCTGATAATTGGTGGGGGCCTGCTGGGATTACTGGTCCTTGCGGTCCTGATACTGAAATGTTTTACCATGTTAAGGACGTGCAGGAGAAGGACACTGCTGACTTTTTGGGGCTGTGCAAGGACGGCTCGTTTTGTGAAATCTGGAACGATGTGTTGATGCAGTATAAC
>CAZJAE010000109.1:677-2915 GCA_964544205.1 uncultured archaeon | reverse complement strand
TGTCCCTAAGCCACTTAACCAAATAATTCCTCAAAGAACCAGAAATGTACTTCTTCGGCTGGGGCGCACAGTTGCCGGCATTTTTTGGAGCCACAATCACATACTCTCCGCGCTCAATAATCTTTCCTTCAATCGCTGAAAGATTATAAGCATTATAATCATACAACACAAAACTACCCCCGCTCTTAACATACGCATTCCAATCCCCAATATCGTACGAACACTCCGCAACAATCCCCTCATAATAGAAAAACACCCACTTATCGCTCGCAACCTTGCAGGACTTGACAAAATCATCCGCAGGAATCGCAGGACTTGAATAACCCGCGGTCGAAACAAAGCCAAAAGAAGCGGAGACAAAAAAAGCAGCAAAAATCACCACAATTACCGCGGCGGCTTTATTGTTCTTCTTTGCGACAGAAGCCGCTAAAAAAGCAAGCGCCGGAACAACCATGTTCATAAAACGCATTTCCTTAATTCCGGAAAGCGCAAACATCAATCCCCCGATAATAGCAGTAAGTTCAAGTTCGTGAAGAGAACGCTCCCTAATCTTAGACGCTATGAACAGGACAACAAAAGCCCCCAAAATCAAAAGCTGGTCCATTGAAAAAGGAGCAATTATTCCCTTCATCTGGACATTTAAAAAAGAAGACTCGTAAATGCTGAAAATCGGATTTCCCGTAAAGAGATAATTATAAACCATCCAAGGAAGCCACAAAACAATAACTGGAAGAATGAACTTTGGAATATCTTTAGGATTTTTTCTCAACTCAAAAAAGAAAACAAAAATGAAAACCAAAAAATTATACCTTGAAAGGGTTGCGAGCGCAAAGAAAACCCCCTTCTTGTAAGGGGAAAGCACAGCAAAAGCAAGACAGAGGAAAGCAAGCGCAGGAAGGTCGGAACCGTAATTTGAAGCAAAGAGAATTGTCGGAAACAAAAACGCTACAAGCGCGAACACCAATTGGTTCAGCTTGTCCCTGTTCCTTTTATAAATCAGGACAAGCGCAGCGAGATAAACAAAAGCGGCAAGAGCCGTTGTGAGAAGCATTGCATAATCCCCGGCTCCAAAAACACAATTAAGAAAAGAAGGAAGCGGGGGGCGGATGAACTCAAAATAAACCTGATTCCCGCAAAACCACTTGCCTCCGAAAATGTAAGCAGTAGTGTCCCACGCAATGTGCGAGATGTGAAAAAGCTGGATTATTAAAAAAGGAATGAAAAAAAGAATCAGCCACTTGTATGCGCTAAAAAAACCCAAAGCGGCGCTTTTGAGCGAAAAAGCCGATTTGAAATCCCTCCCTGAAACTGACTCTTTCTTTTTCATAAACAAAAATATGCCTGCAAGCATTTATTGACAGCCGAATGCCTTTGAAAGCTCGCCAAGCTCTACAGGCGAGTCAATTTTGTTGCCGTCAACAACAATAGTCCCCGCATGAGTCACTGAATACTTCTTCTCAATAATCTGAGTGAACTCATAAGAAGGCCACGCATAAGGGAAGTTAAAAGCCCTGAAAGAATCGCAGGACTTTCCAAGCTCAAGAATCTGCGAACCAATCACTCCGCACTCAACCTCGCAGGACTTGTCCTCCGCGTAGAAAAAAATCACTGCTTTCTTGTCAAGACCGCAGAACTCCTGCGCCCTCAAAAAATTCCTGTACAAAAGCATGTTAGTCAAAAGATAATTTCTCTTCACCAGGAAAAACTCGTTAGTGCTCACAGAGTTATCCTTAAACATTGAAAGCTGCCTCTCAAGAACATCAGCCCTCTTTGAAAGACTCTCAATCCCCTGATTGATTATAGTGCAGTACACTTCCTTGTTATTAGTGTCAAAATCCTGATAAGCTGACTGAAGCTCGTTCTCAAGCGCAAACTGCCTTATTTCATCATTAAACTGCGCCGCTTTTGAGCTTTCGGATGAAACTACAATAGTAAAAATAACTATGACTATGAGAATAGTCGCAAGAATCGCAGCTACGTAGATACTCTTACCCATTTAGTCTTCACCCCCAGCATTTCCTTAAAATAACTCAGCGTGTAAGTAAATGTAATAAAATAAGGATATATAAAAATAAGCATTACAAGAACCGGCAAGTCGGAAACCTTAGGCCACCTCTTCGCAAAAGCAAACGAAATAGCAAAATAAAGCGACACGACAATATAAGTCATGGCAAAAAACACCACTGAAGGAGGAACTGTAAGCATCACAAAATCAAAATTAATCACTCCCCCAAGTAG
>CAZJAE010000109.1:0-667 GCA_964544205.1 uncultured archaeon | reverse complement strand
AGAATATACTTTAGAGTGATTGAAAGATACTTTTCAAGGTCAAGCGCGAACAAAACAACAAGCCTCAAAAGAACTGCAATTGTGAGCACGTTCGCAAAGAAAACAAAAGGCATTACAAAAAAACCGAAGTCAGGATTCTTCTTGTTAAACATCAGCGACTTGTAGCGGACAAAATTAAAAGTAGCTCCCCTATACCACCTGTCCCTTTGGGTAAACAAACCCTTCCAAGAATTAGGCACGTCAGTAAGCGTAAGAGCATCAGCAGCGCACATAATCCTATACCCGTGCCTCTTAAGCCTCAAGCCGTACTCAGTGTCCTCTGTGAGATTTCCTGCTTCAAACCCGCCAAGCTCGTCAAACACTTTTTTTCTAAAAATAGTCATCGGGCCCGGAACAACATGAGAAGAATCAATAGACGCGAGAAGAGAATTATTCATCCCAAAACTTGAAAGATACTCAAAGTACTGGATTTTTTGAATAATAGTTTTCGTCTTATCTGGAAGAGCAAGCCCGGTAACTGCCGCCACTCGCTCGTCCTCAAAATAGCCAAGCGCCTTAAACAAAACTTCCCGCTCAGGGTAAGAATCAGAATCAATGCACATAACCATCTCGGTCTTCGCACGCCTAATTCCAGCATTAACAGCTTCCGAACGCCCCATATTCTTCG
>CAZJAE010000108.1:0-2917 GCA_964544205.1 uncultured archaeon | reverse complement strand
TTGGCACCCAGTTCCATTCAAGATATTTTGGAAGCACTATTTCCCTTACATCTTCTATTGTGAGTATTCTGTGGTATGTTGGAACGAGCGCAAGCATTGAGTTTAGCGCGCTTGTTTTTCCAGAAGCTGTTCCTCCGGCTATTAGTATGTTCATTTCGTACTGCATTGCGAGCCACAGCGTTGCTGCCATTTCAGAGTCCATTGTGTGGGCTTTTCCTATGAAGTCAACTATTGTCCATGGTTTTCTTGCGAATCTTCGGATTGTTATTGTGTTTCCTTCCGCCGAGATTGGGAATAGTGTTGCATTTACTCTGTCTCCTGACAATAAGTGCGCGTCAAGTATCGGGTTAAGCACAGTTATTTCTCTTCCTATTTTTCTTCCGATTTGCGAGGACAGGTTGTTGATTTCTTCTTCAGTTCCGGGCATGAGGTTTGTTTTGAGCCAGCCGTGTATTCTGTGATAAACTGTAATGGGTGTTTTTGACGAGTTTATGCTTACTTCTTCAAGCATGTCGTCTCCCATTATGAGTTCTATGTTTCCAAGTCCGTACATGTCATGGAGGAGGACTCCTGAGAGCATGTTGATTATTTCTTTTTGCGATGTCGGGAAGTATTTTGTCATGTGCGAGTTTAGTTCGTAGAAGAATCTCTCTTTTAGTTTTTTTGATTTTTTCGGGTCGACGATTTCTTCAAGGTCGATTGGCATGTTTTCGGCTACTTCGTCTTTTATGAACTGCAAAAATCTAAGCGTGTATTTTCCGATTGACGGTAAGTCAACCGCGTAAATTGGTCTTGCTTCTCCCGCCGCGAGCACTATTTTTATTTTTGCAGGCACAAAGTCGACTTCAAGTCTGTATTCTTCAAGCACTTGTCCTTTTGGAACTCTTGTGATTTTTGTAAAAACCGGGTTTTTGAGTCTGAGCGTGGGTTTTTTTGTCAGGCTTGCGGGGTATTCTATTTCTATTACTCCGTCTTCTTCAAAGAGTTTTGCTATTTGTTCAATCATGTCGCTTGAGAGTCCTGATAGTTCAGCAAGTCTTCCAGTGTCAAGCATGGGGTATTGTTCAAGCGTTGTGAACAGCTCGTCAATCGGCGTCTTTAGCTTAGAATCAGCGCTTATTGTCGCGGGTTTTTGTTCCTGCAGGGGCTGTGAGGAGTATTCTTTTGGCTCGGCGAAGTCATCTGCGGTTGGAGCATCGACAATTGGCTGTTTCATCCAGTCAAAAAAAGAGTCTTTTTGTTCTGGGTTCTGCGCGGTTGTGCTCTGTGTTTCGAGTTCTTTTTGGAAACTCTTGTCTTTTGAGATTTTTGGCTCGCCGTCGTCTCTTTTCAGTTCGAGTCCTTTGATTGTCTGGACTACTTTTTCCGGAGCGGGCTGGGTCACTACTGGTTTTGAAAAGTTTTCAGTAGTGATTGTGTTTGTTTTTGGGATTTCAGTAACAGTGGTTGTTGAGAGCGATTTGAGTCTTTCAAGAGCGCTTAAAGATTTTTTTTCTTCGTTTAGGGTTTCTTTTTGAAGCTCTGCGTTGCTGTTTTGGGCTGCCTGTTGTTCTTTAAATTCTGCAACGTCTTTTTCCACTGCTCTTGGGGCTGAGTTTTGGGCAGGCGTCTTTGAATTATCCGCTTTATTTGCGCCCATTGTAAGGTTTTTGAGCTCGCCAAGGCCGCCTTTTGCGTCTTTTTTTCCTGAGAATATCCCCATCTGTTTCACGCTTATTTTTTTCATTCAATATTACTTCTTTCTTGTTTATAAAGATGGCTTTGGGGGTTTTTGCAAGGATGCGTTTTTTTGTTTTTAGGGGAATTGATTGTTTTTTGTTCATTACTTTAAATTTATTAACCAGTTAATTGCTATTCTCCATGCATGGCTGCGTCGTTTACTCTTACCGAGGAGCAGAAGAAGGCTTTTGAGGCTATTTTGGCGAATAGGGAAACCACTGCTGCCGAAGTTTCGCGCCAGTCGGCGAAGTTTGACGCTTTTTCTTCTCTTTTGGGTCCTGAAAAGGTGCTTACCGACGTCAAATCGAGGCTCTCTTCTTCTTTTAGGGGGCAGGCGCTTTTTTTCTGTGATCCTTCAAACTCAAAGGATTTATTCGTAGCGCTTTCAAAGTTAGTGATTCAGAACGGCGAGACTCCGGTTCTTGTTCTTTTTAACGGGAATTTTAAGGGCGCCGCTTCTATTCTGAGCGAGTCGGGAGTTTTCCAGAAATTTTTTGTGATGGACTGCGTTTCAAAGAGCATTTCAAACGCAGAAGATTTTGACGGGGTAATGTTTATTGATTCTTTAAGGAATCTCACCCAGCTCCAGATTAAGATTGTGCAGTTCATTAAGGATCACAAGAAAACTGCTTTTGTTTTCGATTCGTTATGGCCTCTTACTTTGTATCACAGCGAGGATGTAGTGTTAAAGTTTGCAAATTCTCTCACGAAGCTTTTGAGAAAGAATGGAGTTAATGCGTTTTACATTTCTTCAAACAAGCCTCTTTATCAGAAGCTTTCCCAGTTTTTTGACGAGTCTGTGGAATTGAAGAAGTTCATGTAGCTTGTTGTCTTCGTTTGTCTTCATTCTTTTAGCTTTTAGGCAAGGTTAAAATACTCCTTTTCGGTTAGTATTTCATGAACTTTGTTTCAAGAAAAGTTTTTTACCCGTTTTTCACGGTGTTGTTTCTGCTCGGCTTCTTCGGGCTCTTGTACATAGTGTTTTTTTCCCAGTCTATTGCAGTGATTAAGCCTGCTTATGCTGTTTCGGGGAGCGATATTAAGCTCACTATGGGTCTGCATAATTACTCGGCTCACGCCGTTGATAATATCAAGATTGTTGTGAGGCATGGAAAAGAGGAGCATACTTACTGGCTCAAGGGCGGTTTTGATTTCAACTCGCGGCTCGATGCGAATGAATATTATGACTTTATTGCTG
>CAZJAE010000107.1:0-2932 GCA_964544205.1 uncultured archaeon | reverse complement strand
ATTAGGATAGCAAATGCCACAATTCCAGCAATCATCAGTTCGAATACACTGAACTGCTGTCCTTTTTGGTTTAGCTTAAACATTACAATCCCCCTTAGGAATTCACTTTTAGAAACAGGGCTTTGGAGTATTTAAACTTGCCTTTTTTTAGAGGCAAAATTCAATCGGCTTGGTTTAGGGGTTTTGCGGAACCCTGCCAAAGTATATTTCGCAGTTGAAACAGCACTGGCTCGCGTCGCTTATCTCGGCGTCCACGCTTGAAATGCATGACGATGCGCTGGAGTTAGGAGTGCATTTTGCGCTCACGGTTGTTATTAGCCTTTGTTTGAACATTACTGACTGCCCGTCGTCTGAAACCTCTACTGATGCGAAGGAAGAGTTGAAGTTGAAGCATTTTCTGTTAACAACTGTGTATCCTTCAAAGTCTTCCGCTCCAAAGCCGGTTCCGCTCTTAAAAGTCAGTTCTTTTGCCGAGAGGAGAGTCCCGTCCGGAGAGTTCACTGAGTCTTTTACGAGTTGTTTAAAATCTGAAGTGGATTGGATGAATCTTAACTCGTCAAAGTAGCCTATTGACGCTATTATTATCATTAGTATTGCGAGTCCGATTACCGAATCAATCATCAGGCGGAATACTGCCTCTGCCTGTCCCTTATTGTCCAAATCTTCATCGCCTCTATAAACTTAACACAAAACTTAATGCAAAATAACTTAACAAAAAATAATGGCTCGGATTTGGAATTTTACCTCGCCATGAGTCCTCCAACCATGAGGTTTGCCGCAACAGTGGTGAACAAGTAAACTGCCATTGCTATTGGGAGTTGTTTTGCAAGAGTTACTCTAAACACCAAGTCGTTGTCTTCTTTTATTTTTACTGTAAAGTAAGTCAAGATTATTACTATCATTGCAACGTAAGTGCCGATTATTATCATGTATTCAAGCGGGGTTGCGAACGAGCGGAAAGCGTCTATGCTCACGCTGAAAATGCTGTTAATGTCGCCCATTCCTCCAAGGCCTGTGGATTGGAGTATCTGGCTTCCTGCCCCGCCTGTAATGTCGCCCACGCTTCCTGTCGAGTCAAGCGACGGCGAAGCCACTACGCTTCCAAGCGTGTTGAGAACTACTTTTTGAAGCGCGGTAGTTATTCCAAGAACCATCGGGGCGATAAATATCGCCATTGTCTGCATAGTGGTTGTAACGTCAGAAACCATGTCTTTTAGGGATTTGTTTACTTTGTCCATGTTGTCCATTTGAAGCGAGAGGGACATTAGGGTTCTTGAAGCTACTTCTACTCCAAGAGTCACAGAGTCTACTAAGAGGCGCATTGCGGTGGTGAGGATTTTTGAAGGTATTCCGCGCATTGCTCCATACACAGGGTCAAATACAGCGTTTTCTAGAGGGAGTCCCATTAGTTCGATATTTTCAACGGTTTTGCCGAAAATTCTTTTGCTCACGAGTAAATTCGGAAGATAGTCTTTGGCTTGTTTTAGCGCGCTTTCAACTGGCTTGTTTTCGCCCATTCTTGAAGCAATCATATACATGGATTCTTTGAACTCGTCCTCCATTTGGATTATCTGCTCCTGCGCTTTGAGTTTGTAAATGTTTCTGTGATAGAGCAAAAAGCTTACAGCGCCGGTTATTGTCAAGAGCAGTCCGCACCAGAACACGTACTTTGTCGGGTCGTGGCTTGGGGATTTTGAAGTAAAGTCAAGTTTTTCTTTCACTACTTGTATCTCTGCGGCTTGGGGAGATACTCCTTCTTTTACAAGTTGTTTGAACCTGTATCCTTCTCTAAGCCCCCCGCCTATTCCTTCGCCGAGCTGAAAGCCGTAAAGGTCAAGCACTATTTTTTCAAAATAATTCTTTGTTTCTGGAAACTCTGCGTAAAGCTCGTCAAGCTGGGGGTCTGCTGGAATCAGCTGGATTGGGACTTGGTATACTCCGTCTTCCAATGGGAATAAGTGTTTTGGCGGAATTCCCTCGTATGATAAAATGAATGAAGCCGCTATTCCCATTATTAGTATCCCAATCACTGCGAGTCTTGCGTCAACAAATCCATTTCCAAGTTTCATCGCCCATTTCGGCGGAAGTCCTGCAAAGTTGTCGGTAATGTTTGGAGGCTCGTATGTCGGAGGGCGTTTTTTTATTACGCCTTTTGCGAAACTAAAAGCCATGAACGGAATCATGAAACAGTAAATTCCAACCAGTATGGGAGTTGTGGCAAACGGCATGTTTGAGAACGCCGAGCCTACGGGCAGAATTATTACAAGCAATAGCGGGAGGAGGACCCCAATGTAGAAGAGCATTACTGACGGCTGGTTTAGGCTCCTTGCATAATCCCCCATCTTGTCTTTTACGCTTTCAAGAACATCAACCATCGTTTTGTCAAGAAGAGTGTATCTCTTTGACTCGCTTGGCTCCATTACGCTTGCTCTTATCTTCATTAAGGATTCTTTTAATTCGGAAGAGTACTTCGCCCACCTAAACGCCATTGAGTCAAGCCCTTCGCTTATTGAAGAGTAGAATCCGTTTTGAAAATCCCAAATTACTTTGTTGAATTCATCAGCTACTTTTCCTTTCCCGTGCCTTGCAGAGAATTCAATTGCTTTCTCAAGGTTTGGAACAAGCTTCATTGACATTATCAAGTATCCAAGCATTTCAGGAACGTAGGATAATGCGCGCGTTCTTTCATCATCAGCCATGTTTAAGGGAGTCGTGTAAATGGTGTATGCTATTGCGCCTACTATTCCAAACAATACTACTCCTCCGGCGAGGACTATTATCATTGCTAGGTCGCCCAGCATGTCGCTGAATATTCCAAGACCCACGCTTGTGAATCCAAGGTCAATGTTCAGTCCCACGAAAACCAATACTATAAGAGCGATGAATCCGCCTATTCCTCCAAGAATCGCAGTGCCTTTCACCGCCGCCATGA
>CAZJAE010000106.1:0-3013 GCA_964544205.1 uncultured archaeon | reverse complement strand
GCTCCTTGCCTTCTGCGAAGAATAACTGGAAATGCCCATCTGGATAGGGACTAACGGAGCAGAAGCCACGCCAAGGAGAGTCTTTCCAAATGCGCTCACTCTTGACATCCAAACTCCTTTTCCAAACCCAATGCTAGCCCAAGCCTTTGCGTCGCTCTCATTACCGGTAAAAATATCCTTAGCGCTGCCTGCGATTCCCTTAAAGTAATTTCCAAACCCGCTCCAAAGACCGCTCCACCAGCCGTCATTGTCAATAACGCTCTTCTTGAAATCCTTAGCCGCATCGGTAATCTCAGACCTCAAAGCCCCGCTGTTGTCAGTAAACTCAGGAGTGAAAATCGCGTCGCAGTAATTCATGTTAGCGAACTTGTCAGGCCTTCTGATAAACGAGCACTTGGAAGTGTTCAACTTGCTCTGAATATCATTGTGAGCAATTGTAGCAATTGCTGGATTAACCCTCACATACACAGCGATTGCGTAATCCTTGCCGCTTGTAAGAGTAGTCTTCAAGCCGGAAAGATTGCATTCAAATATCTTCTCATTACCGCTCCCCTTATTAGGATTCCAAGCAACGCTCTTAATTATTGACTCAGTAATATTTGGCGAACTTGGAACATTATCCTTTGGCCAGCAGTACTGATTATACACGCTCTTCTTTGTAGACAAATCATAAACAATATACTGGATGTAATAAACAACAGGCGGATCTTTTTCAGCAATATCCGACTCAATCTGCCCAGTCATTGTAAGGCTTGAAGTAATAACTGAAGAAGCCCCAGCCCAGCCCGGAGCGGAGTCCATCTTAAGCAACAAATCCTTTTCAAAATTCATATTATTTGCAGTGTTAGGCTGAACAACAATAACTTCAGGCCAGTACTGCGAAGGAATAATACTGCCATCCTCATTGCCAATCATTTTGATGTTAAAAGTATCATACTGCGTGTAAGTGAAAGGGATTGCCCAAACCTGTCCATCCCTATTGGCAAAAGATTTAAAGAATTCAATCTTAGGTCCCGCAAGAGAAGCTTCCCTCTCAGCAAAAAGCGTTCCAAGTTTTACAAGATTAATTACTTCAAGACCAACCTGAACAATCAACAAAGCCCCAAAGCCCTTAGCAATAAAAGTTTTGAACCCAGGAGTCCCAACACCCCAAATCTTGTTAATTGGTTTTGGCTCAGGAGTAACCGGAGTCACAGGAGTTGGCGTAACCGGCTCAGGAGTAACCGGAGTTACAGGCTCAGGAGTAACCGGAGTTACAGGCTCAGGAGTAACCGGAGTAACTGGTTTTGGCGTAACCGGCTCAGGAGTAACCGGAGTTACAGGCTCAGGAGTAACCGGTTTAGGAACAACAGGTTCCGGAACAACAGGCTCTGGATTAGGATTAGGAGAAGGAGTTGGAGCTTGACCGCCGTTTCCAGGACCGCCAGCGCCGCTTCCACCGTTCACAGTAATATTAATGTTATTTACATTCACTAGTTTTCCTTTTGCAGCGGCTTCAGCAGAAGCTTCAGCTGCTGTTCCGGCACCAACTTTTTCAGGCGCAGGAGTCACAGGCTCAGGAGAAGGAGCAGGAGTTATTGGCTCAGGAGTCGGGAACTTAGTAACATCAATTTTCCAAGCCCTTCCAACCTGCTGAACTTTATCAACGCTGGTTGTGAACTTATAAGTTTTAATCTCGCTATTGGGAGTAAAAAGAAGAGTATCCTCTGCAATGTTATAAACAGAGTTAAGTTTAGCTTTGTAACTAGCAGCATTCGAAGGGTTAATCGCTTTAATCGCAGTCTTAGGCATCCCAAGCTTTTCAAAAGCAGCTCTCACAAAAGAAACATCATCACCAGCGGTAGCAGTAATCTCAAAACCAAGGTTTGAAGCGGATTTATTTATTATAGTAGTATCAACAGCGCTCGCTGAGAAAACAATCGAAGCGAGCAAAACGAAGAAAACCGCAAAAATCATTCTTTTATTCATGCAGAACCGCCGCCCGCGCAATACGCTTCAATCTGCTGAACCATTACCTTGCTAAAATCAACAAACTCTTTCTCAGTATCCAAGTCAATCAACAAAGGCATTGAGTAAAGGTCATAAGTCAATATAAAATCGTCATTCTTGTTGGATAATTTCTCCAAATCAGAATACATATCCTCAGCTTTTGCAGGAAGACCCCTGATAAAAGTCAAATCAGAGCAGGAAAAATCCTTATTAGCGCCTTTTGCCAAGTCATTCAAATACACTTCATTTTTAATCCCAAAATCAATTGCCGCAACGTACAAATCCGCAGCCGCCTTCAATTCGTCAGAAACTTCTTTAGACTCCGCTCTTGAAGCAATCCCGGTAGAAAAATTCACAAGCTGAGTTTTCACTCTAAGCAGACTCGCCTTGTCTTCAACCCAAACAACCTTGTTCGCGTTTGACAAATTAACAATGTTAAGCGCCTGAACATTAGTCAAGTTAACATCATTTGACTCAAAAGCCGACACAATCTCCGAATAACCCGCTTCAAGCGAAACTTTTTGAAAAGGAAGAACCACCGGACCCCCTTTGTTAGAGTAAATAAAATAACCAGCCACAATCAGAATGACTATAACAAACAAAATTCCCATGTTTCGCCAGCGCTTGTCCATCAGACCACGAGTTTCTTGTAAGGAATAACACTTATCGAGGTATATATACCTTTTCCTGACGCGAAAAGAGTTGAGCTAACAAAGCAAAAAAGGTTTTTTTGGAATAAAAACCGCCGAAGTCCAATGCGGGATTTAAATATTTATGTAAACAGAGTATAGTAGTGCTTCATAATGGCAAAAATCGCGGGGAAAAATATTGAATTAACGGGCGAAGAAGCAGCCATGCTCCAAGAAGGACACGAGTACGAACTCATCCCCAACCAAAAAGGAATGTTTCTATTAATAGACAAGGAAATAATGAATGAAAAATAAGCGGTAAAGCCAAAACAGGAAGAAAAAAACGATGATGCAAAACAACTAGTAATTTGAATCATAAAAAAAGCAAGACTCTC
>CAZJAE010000105.1:0-3245 GCA_964544205.1 uncultured archaeon | reverse complement strand
AAGCGGTTTTCCAAATTGAACATCACTTGCAATTTTCATCAAAATCAATGGGAGTTCAGCCTCAATTAATCCAATTCGCTTCTTGTTCCTCAAAGCAGGGACGCTCAATAGGAGAACAAAAATAACCGCGATTGATGCTGCGGCAATAGCGCCCGAAATTATTGCGTCTTTTTGCCAAACGCCTATTATGAGCCAGAAAAAAAGCCCCAAAAAAATGCTGTTCTTAAGAGAATTTGATTTATGCAGAGCGTATTCTTTTCTGTTAAGCATGGACTTTTTCTCAAGCAGTTCATCAATAACGCTTTGCTTAATCTTCTTAATCTTCATTTGACGCCAGTTCATAAAATTCCCCAAACCTTGCGACATTAGCCAGTTTTATTAACAGCTTTTCTTTTTCCAAAATAAGCTCTTCAACGCTTTTCTTGCTTCCAAAAGTTCTCTTGATTTTCTCAAACACTCTTTTTGACTCTGAAGCCGGTTTTAGGCAACCCTCTTCAAAATCCATCTCAAATACCGGTTTTGCTTCAAGTTTGTTGTTTTTCTCAAACACTTCGCATATTTGAGTGACTTTCCTTGACTCAAGCCTCGCTCCGTTTTGAACAAAGCTAATCCTCCTCTGAACAAGAATCAAATCAACCGATTTTAGTGAATTTTCCAAAATCCCAAAAGAAGAGAGTCTCTTTATTGCTTCATCAGCGCTCTCGGCGTGGAAAGTAGCGTACGAGCCCTTAGCCTGTCCCGCAAGCATGGTGTTGACAAACGCGGCCGACTCTTCCATGGTTCTGATCTCGCCGATAACCACTCTGTCCGGGCGCATCCTAAAAGTATTGTCGATAAGCCTATTCATATCAATTTCAATCTGCTCCGCGGTATTCATCTTAATAGTGTGGCTCTGCGGGAGAATAAGTTCAGGCGTCTCTTCCACAACTACAATTCGTTCATCTCTTGGCAGAAAACAAAACAACGCATTAAGAGTAGTGGTCTTTCCAGAACCCGTGTTTCCGCAAACAAGAATAGAACAAGATGACTGCATTGCGAGCCACAAAAAAGCCATTGCCTTATAACTAATAGTCCCAAGTTCAGCCAAATCGGAAGGAGTGAGTGGATTCTCCTTAAACTTTCTAATAGTAGCGTTAATTCCTGAAAAAGCCACTGGACTCATTGAAGCATTAAGCCTTGACCCGTCCTTTAGAACCGCGTTAAGGAGAGGCTTGTGGTAAGAAAGCTGTCTCCCAAGAGGGGATGCCATCTTGTTAATCACCGTCCTAATCCTGTCCTCATTCTCAAAACTAATGTTTGTGAACAGCCAGCCAAAGACTCTGTGGTAAACCATAATCGGTTTTTTTGGACCGTTGATTACAATTTCTTCAAAGTCAGGGTCGGTTAAGAGAGGGGTTAAGATGCTTTCCCCAATTGATTCCCATTCAAGCAAAGTGGTGATTTTTTCGCGCTGTTCTTTAGTCAGCAAAACCATTCTTTCAAGGCAATATTCTTTGAGGAAGAAATAAATGTCTGACTTGGAACAAACAACTTTGTTATGTAGCTTTAGTTCTGTGAGGGCTTTTGCAAAAAAATTTTTTTCCTTCTCGCTAAGTTCAGGAACCCGTGCCAAAAGAAACCGCTTGTCTCTCACCGCAACAATTTCCCCGCTTTTGCAATCACTTAATACTTTTGAATACTCAATCTCCTCAACCTTAAAGTCAAGCCTTTCCATAAACTTGACTTCGTTTAACCGCCCTTAAATACTTTCTTCAAACTTCGTTTCCTGACGAATAGAAAAACCCGGGCTTTGTTATGTTGAACTGGTTTTTAGGATAAAAATAGTCCTGCTAAAACTATTCCTGCGCAGGATTTAACAAATTTTAACCAAAATTTTTCATTATGTTGATTTGAATATTCTCTTTTGAGCCACTTTTAGTCAAAACGCAATTTTTATATATTAGTTAGGTTCTAATAATAGACGGGTTATCACCCCGATTTCTATAGGTAAAGGCAAGAAAAGGCAAAGGAGGAAAGGAAGGCATCTGATTAACTGCTTTCTTTCCTTCTTTAAAAAAATGATTTTGCAAAACAATTACTTTTTTGGCGCGTCCCACTCAACTTTCTGCCCTATCCTAAGAGAAGCAATTTTATTCACAGGCATTTCAATGACATACTTAGCCGCCTTTTTAGGAGTATAATTCGGAAGAAAAGGGTTTAACGTAGCCTTATCCACAATAACTTTATTCCTGTCAAGGAATAAAACGTCAATTGGGAAAAATACGAAGAGCATGTGAAGCGAAGTCCCGATCTTGCTCTCGCCGGGAAAATCAAACACCAAAGCATAGTTGAAATTCTTCTTATCCTCAAACATGAGCCCCTTAGTGCGCTCCCAAGAATTATTCGCAAAACGCACATTCTTCATGATTACTTTCTTTCCAACTCTTAACACCCAAAACCAGCCCCATAAAGTCATGCTTTTAACAAAATCTTTCCTCTAAAAACAAAAAAACGCCTGCTTAACTTACTTCAACAACTCAAGCGAAGGAACCTTAATCTCCGTCAAAAGCATCTGCGTCTTTTTTGGCTGATTCTTTTCCTTCTCATCCCTGCTCTTCAAATCCGCAATAATCTTGTCAATCTCAATCATTTTAGTCTTCAATTCCTCAACAACCCTCTTAATCTCCTCTTTTTGATTAGGGTCAATGCCCGACGGCTGTGCCTGAGCTTGCTGAACCGGCTGGGGAGCGATGTTCTCTGAAGCTGCTTTGGGTTCCGGCAAAGGCGCCTTTTGTTCGGTTTGGGGCGCTACAGCTCCCGACTCGCCGCCTTTTGCTTCCTGCGCAGGCTTTTTTGGATAAAGTCCTGAAAAAATTTCATCAAGCAAAGGATTTCTATCATCAGCCATGCAACTATTACAACTTAGGAGTATAAATATTTTTCACTGTGCTACACAAAGCAAACGTATTTATTCGGCTCTTCGCTTACTTTGTAATGCGAAGCGAATACGCTGACAAAATGATTCAGGAACTTTCTTCAAGGAAAGTTCCGCGTGTGGAAACCGTTTTTGGCGTAATGATTTCAATAACTTCAAACTCTGTCTACCCCCCAAAGGGAACAGTTTCAGAAACAGTAGCCGGAGCGGTTCCAAAAGTCCTCAAAAAATACCTTCACCCAAAGGTTCTTGACTACGGGTGCGGAACAGGGTTTTTAGGTATTGTCGCCGCAAAATACGGCGCGACAGTAGTTTCCCTTGACCTCTCTCC
>CAZJAE010000104.1:0-3278 GCA_964544205.1 uncultured archaeon | reverse complement strand
GCTGATTAATCCTGTTTGAAACAATCTCAAACGGGTCATAATTAAGACGCTGAGCCCTAAGCGCGCTGGGCTCAAAACCAGTATAAGACTTAGGCGCATTATTCCCGGAAAAAGCAGACGGACAATAAGTGCACTCCCCCGGACACGGAAAAGGAGGAAGCATAACCGCTACAACCTGCACGCCAGAAATACTCCTCGTGGGTTTTACTGAAAGCAAAGACAAGACCCTCTTGGAAGGACGCTTAGCTAATGAAAGCACAAACGGGTGAGGAGGCATTTTATCAAGCTTAAGCTTCTTGCTCCAAAAAAACTGGCGGCGATTCAAATCCGACTCGCTCACAATCAAGCCGGACTCAATCTCCCTCAAAATACTGCGCGCAAACTCGCGATCCGCGGCTGAAAAAGACTTACGCATACAAAAAGAACGGCTAAATCAGATTAAAATAAGAACTATTTAAACAAAACAGCCAAGAGTCCGTCAATGAAATAACTAGGAAGAAGAGAAAATGAAAAGAAAGGCAACCCTTCAGCAACGCTAGCAAACTTGCTGTTAATAGTAGGCCTTGCATTAACCGCATAAGAGAAAACACTTGAGTTATTCTCATAATCAACAATTACCTTAAACTCCTTCTTGCCCTGCATTCTCGGATAAACAGCAATAGTGTCTTCAAGACTCTGCCTCTTAGGAACAACAACCTTCTTCACAACCTTATCCTTAGCCAAAGAATCAGCCTGCTCCCAATCCGCCCTCAAATCAGTAGAAACATTAAACACAGCGTCAGAGTCAGTGTTATTCACGAAAAACAATTTATACTCAACTCCAGAACCAACAACAGTATCCAAAACAGCCACGCTCGCAGGAGAAACATTAGTAGAACCGGAAACTACTGAAAAATAAACGCTGAACTCATCAACCCTCCCCGCGCCAGAAAGCTTAAGCGCCAAAGGATACTCGCCAACAACAGCGCCCGAAGGAACAAAAACAAAAAGCTTTATTGATTCCCTCTCAACCCTCACTTCAGACTTAAAAGCAGAAGGAAGGCTCGAAACAACGTCAAGCTGCTCATACTTATCAGTTAGCTCCTTTGAAAAAATGAGCTCAAGAGTCCCGCCGGGAGCAACAGTACCGACAAAATTGTCCCCTGAAGGAGAAATCTCCTTAGAAAGAGGATCAATAAGCCTTATTGAAAAAACAGAAGCCGCAAGAAGCAAAACAACAAGCACAATGAATGCTTTTTTAAACATACTAAACCAAACAAATAGTTAAAGGAATAGAATAAAAAGGTTATTCTTATGGACAAAAAAAAGAGAAGCGGAGAAAGAAAGGCAATAGCGACAGCCCAAAACCAGACACTTGACGAAATAAGCCGGTTTGAAATGGTGAAAAAACACCACAAAGACACTTACGAAGAAGCAAAAAAAATAGGCAGAATGGACGCGGACTTCATCCCGCTATGCGACTACATCACAAAAACCAAAAACTACTTCACAAGCAGCTCCTGCGCCGGAAGAATCGCCCTAATATCTCTTGGAGAAGAAGAAACAAAACAAGAAAGCGCATTCTACAGAAAATGGCACAGAAAAGTAACCGAAAAGGAAGTCCTTGAAGCAATAAAAGAATTCAAAGGCAAAGTAATATACTTCAAACAAGAACCGCTAATCCTCCACCTTGGAACAAACACGCTCGAAAATGCAAGAGAAATACTTATTCTGTGCGAAAAAGCAGGAATAAAAAGAGCAGGAATAAAAGTCGCTAAAGAAGGAAAATACATAGTCGAAATGCTCGGCACCCAAAGCATCACAGCGCCGGTAAAAGACGAAGGAATAGAAGCAAGCGAAGAATACGTAAAATACTTGATAAAAAAAGCAAACGAAAAATTTGAAAAAAACCAGGCACTGATAAAAAAACTCCAAACACTCGCAAAAAAAATGCTGAAATGACTGCGAGCCGCAAAAATTCAGCAAAAAAAGACAGAACAAAAACTTATTCAATCGAGTTCATGAATCGTTGAAAGAACCTTGTCAGGATTATAATAATAACTCTCAATAACCTCAAGAACCTCCATTGGTTTTCTAATCCCCTGACGAATCATCCACTCAAGAATACCCTTTCGCACCTTAATCTCATTATTAATATCAGTCCTGTTCATGGAATTATGCGAAGCCATCTCCTCAACAACAGCCCCTGCAAGCTCAGTACGCTTCAACTCATCAACCTTATCATCATACTCAAACAAAGTCCCGAACAACACCTTATCCTCCATCCTTGAAAGCTCAACAATCTGCATAATCCTCCTCTGCGCACCAATATCCTTCATGTGCCTCCTCTGCATCACAACAATAATATCAAGAAGCGGAAGCATTGCCTGAGGAACCGAAAGCGGACGCTCCTGAAGCTTAAGAATAGTCTCCCTCGCGTTATTCGCATGAATCGTGCCAAGACACCCCTGATGCCCAGTATCCATCGCAGTGAAAAGAGTAAGCGCTTCAGGGCCTCTCACTTCGCCAACAATAATCCTGTCCGGACGCATCCTCATCGCGTTTCGCAAAAGCGCATCCATGGACACTTCGCTAGACACACTGCTCCTCGCCTCAAGCGGAACCCAATTATCCCTGCCAAGAAGCGCAAGCTCAATAGTATCCTCAATAGAAACAATCCTCTCATTAAGCCTGATAAAATGCGAAAGAATATTCAAAAAAGTAGTCTTGCCCGAAGCAGTCCCACCCGCAATCAAAATATTGCGCGGAGAATTACCAAACCCGTCAACCATCAGCCACAAAAAAGCCGCGGCTTCAGAAGAAATAGTGTTAGACTCAATCAAGTCAAGAATAGTCAAAGGAATGGAAGCAAACTTTCTGACAGTAAGGGTGCCCCCAAGCGGAGACAACTCGCTCAAAGTAGCATTCACACGGCTCCCGTCAGGAAGACGCGCGTCAAGCAAAGGATTCTTCGGACTAAACTCCCTGCCGATAGTAATTGCTACCCTCTGCACCAAGTCCTGCAAATCCTTATTCCCCAAAACAACATTAGTCTTGCACATCCCAAACTTCTTGTGAAACACAAAAACCCTGTCTCCCGAATTAACCATCAACTCTTCAAGATCGTCATCCCTGGAAAAAAAAGAAAGCCGCTTAAGCCCGATAGAATTATGCAAAACAAACTCGGCAAACACGCGCCGATCCTTGACAAACTTCACCTTCTCAAGACACTTCTCAAGAGCCCCTGAAAGAAAAGCAAACTCCGCCTTTGAAGGAAGCTTCTCATTCAAGCGGTTAAC
>CAZJAE010000103.1:0-3333 GCA_964544205.1 uncultured archaeon | reverse complement strand
CGGAAAAACTTACTTAATGTACAGGGCGCTTGACGAGAAAGACATTTCAACAATGGGTTATGCGGTTGTGAGGGACGATTTTTCAGTCCAGCGGTTCAACGAACCGGCTTACTTTCCAAGATTTCCTCTCGAGATAAAAGGCTGTGAGGATCCGAGAATGTCGCAAGTGGGCGCCACAAGGACTATTTACATGCTCTACACAGCTTACGACGGGAAACTC
The DNA here is from genome assembly GCA_964544205.1 of uncultured archaeon. Lineage (GTDB taxonomy): Archaea > Iainarchaeota > Iainarchaeia > Iainarchaeales > JAAZKV01 > JAAZKV01. Next base: position 3,113 of record CAZJAE010000103.1, on the reverse strand, counting down.
CCAAGAGTAGCCATTACTTCAATCCGCGCAAAGGATTTTGTAAACCGAGATTGGAAGTGGACTCCGCCAAAAATCATTTCCCCCGACGGAGTGGATGATAAAGACGCGTGCATTATTGACGAGAAGATTAACGGCAATTATTACGTGATTCACAGAGTGAATAACTCTATTTGCATTTCAAAAGAAAAGGACTTATTATTCAAGGACAAAAAACTTGACTTAAATGTATTAATGCTCCCAAGGGAAAATTCTTGGGATGACAAAAAAATAGGAGCTTCAACCCCGCCCATTAAGACTAAAGACGGGTGGGTTTTTCTATACCACGGCATTTCAAGCCATGACAATGCATACAGAGTAGGCGCTGCGCTTCTTGACTTAAAAGACCCCGTAAAGGTTCTCTCCAGGTTAAGCTACTACATTCTGGAACCCGTAATTGAAAACGAGCTTAACGGCTTAGTGAAGAACGTTGTCTTCCCATGCGGACACACTCTCGACGGCGATACTCTCACAATCTATTACGGCGCGGCTGACAAGGAAATCAACGCGGCACAGATAAGCCTCAAAAAACTCTTAAGCGAACTCAAAAAAGAAAAGAAAAAAACAAACTAATTTAAGAGAAAAACGCGGAGAGCCGGATTTGAACCGACGAACCCTTTCGGGTCTGGTTTTCGAGACCAGTGCATTAGACCACTCTGCCATCTCCGCATAAAATGCAATGCATTTTTTGTGCGACACTTGCTTTGCATTGTTAAGTATATTTTTTGTGACATGCTTAATAAGCCTAACTTTATATACAAAAAAACTAGTTTTATTTAATGGTTGGAAAAGTAAAGATTTTGTATCTCCCAGTCAGCCGGTGGCGGGAGCTTAGAGAGATTCGGCTTGAGTCTTTGGCTGTTGAGCCGATTGCTTTTGGTTCTGATTTTAGCGAAGAAAAGGATTCTCCAAAAAAGAAGTATGTTGATAGGTTAAAAGAAAAGAATAGTATTTTTGCTGAAGTTGACGGCAAGCTTGCGGGTTTTGTGGGTTTAAGGCAGGGGCATAAGAAGCGCGCAAAGCATACTGCCGAACTTGGACCGCTATATGTACGAAAAGAGTTTCGAAGAATGGGGCTTGGCAAAAAACTCTTGGATTTTGCTTTTAAGAAAGCCAAAAAGAAGGGTGTTGAAAAGGTCAAGCTTTGGGTTAATACTGCAAATAAGCCCGCGGTTGCTTTTTACAAGCGGGCGGGTTTTAAGAAAGCTGGGCTTTTGAAGAAAGATTACAAGATTAACGGCAAGTATTATGATTATCTTGTAATGGAAAAGTGGATTTAGTTTTGCTCGCCTTTTTTTATTGTTGCTCAAATGTTTTTGACATACTGGGTTTAAAGCTTAGCCGTCGGGTATTAGTTTATGGTTCAGGCTGATAATCTGGAGCATGAAGAAGTTACTGAAAGGGACAAGATTTTCAAGACTCTTATTCATTTCCCCGGCAGTTCTTTTAGCGATTTGTGGGATAAGTCTATTGAGAGCAATAAGTTCACTTATTATTTGAAGAAAATGGAGAAGGAAGGCTCGCTTGAGAAGCGTGGCGGGAAGTATTACCTCACTGTCAAAGGCAAGGCTGAGGCGGTGACTATCAGCGGCGAGACTGGAAAGACGCAGAAGAAGCGTCCTTTTGTAGCGCTTCTCCTTGTGCCAAGAAAGAACGGAATGTATATTCAGTACAAGAGAATGAAGGAGCCGTATTATGGTGTGTGCGGGTTTCCCGGCGCTAAAGTCGAAATGGGTGAAGAGATTTTGGAGTCGGCAAGAAGAGAGTTAAATGAAGAGACTGGGCTTGACGGCGAGGGGAAGATTGTAGGCGTTCAGAATGTCTTGATTATCAACGACGGCGTTGTTTTTGCGCACATGGTTCAGTATGTTGTTTTGTTTGACGAGCCAAAGGGCGAGCTTGTGAAGAATAATAGGGAAGGAACTTATGAGTGGGCGAAGAAGGAGGATGTCTTGTCGCAGAAGAATTTGTTCCCTGATGTTCCTGAAGTTGTTAAGGCGATTGAAGCCGGGGAGTTTAGCGTTAAAGAGATTCAGATGATTCAAAAGAATGAAAAGTTTGTGGATATGAAGACAAGAAAGATTATTTCTATTCCAAAATTTTTCTAGAATTGTTCTTGAGTTTAATTTTTTTGAACTTATTTTTTCAGCAGGTTGCCTTGTCCCACTTTGTTTTTCTTATTATTGCAAACGCTATTGCCCAGATTACTATTCCTGCGACGGCTATTTTCTGCCAGAACGGGTTTTGGAAAACAAAGAGCGCGGTGTTGAATGCTATTGGTATTATTGACGACGCTGCGAACAGGAACATGACTGTGGTGCACAGGTTTTTTTTGTTTTTGAAGAATACTTTTGCGAAGAATTCTACGAATACGAAGAACATCACCAGAGTTATTGTGAAGAAGAACATTGTTGCCGCGTAGGTGTGAAGGACGCCGTCTGTTAGCGGAAATATTCCAACCCCTGCGAAGAAAAGCATTGATGCGATTCCAAGGATGGTGATTATTTGCGGAACCATCTTATTTTTCTGGTACACGCTTGAAAAGAACGGAATCAATAAAACCGCGGTTATCACTACGCCTGCGTTGAATATGATTGCGTTTTCGCCCACTCCTAATTCGCTTAAATAATTGAAGAAGAAGTCGTAATTTGGAGTGAGAATGATTGACACTGCGACTGAAAGAGTGAATATTATTAGCGCTAGTAAGGCGAGGTTTAATTCGGTGTTTTTGCCCTTAGCCATCTCCTAACAATCGTTTTTTACATTAATAATGGTTCTGGTGTGTTATTTAGTACATCATGAATCCCTCAACTCTTAATAAAGCCGGCTTAGGCAATTACTATATGGATCATTTCGGGGATGAACTTGGGGGAATTGACTGGGTAATTGCCTCATTTTCTGGAAGCGTTGGGGATATTGTCGAGCAGTTAAGAGCGGCTTAACGGGGCTTATTTTCTTGTTTTGCCTCTGAAAAAGCGTATTGGTTTATATACTTGAACTTTTTCTATTCTTGTCGATAGCATTTTCACATGGAGGAGATTGTGATGGGATTATTAGGTGGAAAACCAAAGAAGAAA
>CAZJAE010000102.1:0-3370 GCA_964544205.1 uncultured archaeon | reverse complement strand
CTCCGCTTTTACGGGAGCCGCAAACTCTGTTTGCTTGCTCCAATCGGAATTGGACGCGGGGGTGCGTTCGACGACTTCGTTTCCCGTCCCCTTGCATAAAGCGTTCAGCCGCTTTGGGGCTGGTCCGCTTGGAGCGGACACGACACGTGAGTGTCAGGAAGAGCTTGCCGATTTTTTTTGAAAATTCATTAGTTTTGCTTTTCGCAAAACTCTTTTATAATAGGAGTCCTTTCTATTATCAAAGGGTTTTTTCGTGGGAATGGTTTTCAGTTCTTTTGACAAGCTCGCCTTGGTTCTCTTTGCAATAGTAATTGCCGTGGTTTTTACGACCGCTGCTAATATTGATGTTACTAAGCCTTTTCACCAGTTTTCCCAGATTGCAGTGGGGATCGAGAAAGCGACTAATGATAATAATGTTCTTCTCGCAAAGTACGGCGGTACTGGAGTAAATATTTGCGGGGACGGGAATATTTTGGTTTGGAGTTCTGCAAGCAACGGCTGGGTTTGCGGAGAGGATTATTTTTCTCCCGGCGGGACTACTGTTGTTCTTCCTTCTTGTTCCGACGGGGCTGTTTTGAAGTGGAGCGATGCTTCAAGGATGTGGGTTTGCGGGGTTGACAATGCGACTCCTACGCCAAGTCCTCTCCCTACTTGCGGTGGCGATGCTATTTTGAGGTGGGATGCTATTCAAAGCAAGTGGATTTGCAGCACTATCTCGTCAGCTCTTCCTACTTGCGCGGGAGAAGCTTACTTAAAGTGGGATACTGGAACTAACAGGTGGATTTGCGGAACGATTTCAACTCCTCCTACTTCGGGTCCTACTAAGGGGATTTATACTGGGTGGGGGCAGGATTCCTGCGCAGCGGGTTACAATACTCTTTTGAGCGGGTATATGTTCACTGCGGGTCAGAATAACGGTTACGGCGGGGACTTTGTGTGCGCGAAGGGAAATCAGGGAACTGTTTACATTTACACTGGTTCAAAGTATGACTGGCTCAGCGCTCCGCCGTGCGTTGTGTGTTCAAAGGATTCTTCAATCGGGCAGTGTTATACTAATTGGGGCGATAACTCTTGCGCTTCAGGGTTTTCATCAAAGTACAGCGGATTGATTTTTGGCGCTGGGCAGAACGACGGGCAGTGGAAGACTAGTCTTGTATGCTCCGAAGCAGTTTCTTCTTCAAGAATTTACAGATACATTGGCGGAAGTTATCAGTGGACTAATCCTATAAGTTGTTCTGTTTGCTGCAACGATTCTTCTGGAGGAGTATTCACTAAGTGGGGCGCGTTTAACGCTTCAACTGCTCCTGCTTGTCCTACTGGTTATGATACTGCGTATTCGGGGAATATGTTTCAGAGCGGTCAAAGAGATGGTTATGGTTCTAATGCTGTGTGCGGCAAGGCAGGAACGAACACTGCAGTTAGCAAGGTTTACACTTATGACGGGTCTTCTTACAAGTGGGGAAACGTTCCGTGCAGTGTTTGCGCTAAATCAACTTCTTCAAACCAGTGCATTACTTCATGGGGAGGAACGCTCTCAACAATCCCTTCCGGTTATTCGCTTGTCTATTCTGGAACAATGTACAGCGGGGGAGTGAATTCCGGAGAAGGCGGGGGTCTTGCGTGCGGTAATGGAATCAGCTCGGCTGTTTATACTTATAATCCGACTGATGGTTATCACTGGCAGACTGGAGCTTGCGCAGTTTATTGTCCCTCAAATGGCGGACAGTACACAAACTGGGGTTCTAATTCATGCGCCGGCGGTTATACAAATGTTTCTTCGGGTTACATGTATCAGAGCGGTCAGAATGACGGAATGGGCGGCGAGTTTAAGTGCTCTGCGGGCGTGAGAACTCAGCTTTACATAAAATCAACGATTTCTTCAGGTTATTCATGGGTTGATGCTCCTTCGTGCGCTACTTGCGTAAAAGCTTCTTCGCAGGGCGAATGTTATACTGCTTTTGGAACGCAGACTTGCGCTTCGGGATACGCCGCTGCTTACCTTGGGCATATTCTTACAAGCGGGGTTCGCGGAGGGCACGGGCAGGGGACTGTCTGCACTGCGGACTTGTTTGTCGGTCCAAGCGAGCAGTACACTTATTACAGCAATGATTATCACTGGGACGCTTCCCAGCCTTGCGCTGAGTGCTGCACTAAATAATTATTTTAAGCGTTAATCAAGTCGGACTTTGTTTCTTGAAATAGTTTATTATTAAGGATTCCTTGCTTTTGGGTTTTGGATTTTCATTTTCTTTCCTTTCTTGTCAAGAGTTTCTTCAGCTATTTCTATTTTTGAATTGATTTTGTTTTTTATCATCCAGTAGTCGGAAGCAATGATTTTGCTTTTGGGGAGTTTTTTTAAGTCAAACCACTTTAAGTTGTACCCTAATGCAGTGTTTTTTGGCTTCATTTTGGCGAGGAAGAATACAAATGCGTGCTTCACTTCGCCGTCAATCATTCTTTCATGAACCACTCCACTGGCTCTCAAATACTCGCACTCGATTTTGGTTTTTTCTTTTGCAATCCTCTCGCTCGCAGTTTTGATGCTGTCTTCAATCCGCATTCTTCCAGAAGGGAGGCTGTAAAGCCCGTAATATGGGCGTTTTTCTCTTTTGATTAGAAGAATTTTTCCGCCATGTTCTATTAGGAGAAGCGCGACCACGAGCGGGTTTAGGGATTCAGTGTCGGTATAGTAAGGTATGAGCTTCTCTCCTTTCTTTGTAAGGGAGTATTTCTTGTCAGAGTCCTTTTCAAGCAGTTCTTTTTTTATGAGTCTTTTTAGAAAATAAGCGAGGAGGTTTGATTCTATTTTTGTTTTGTTTAATATTTGTGTGAAGGAGAGTTTTTCGCTGTAAATGAATTGCCGAAATATTTTCTTCTCGTTTTTTGCGTCCATTTTCATTCACTTTGTTTTCTTTTGGCCTTTCCTTACTCAATATTTATTGAGCAACAATATTTAAACCCGGCAAAAAGAGGTATTTTTAGCTCAAGTATTTTGGGGTGTGTTTATGGATGGGGGAGTTAAGCAGGAAAATAATGGAGTCAGGCTTGTTGAAGAAAAGAAGCATTTTGTTACAGCTACTGGAATTGTTGTTAAGGAAGGAAAGTACCTTATAGCAAAGCGCGCTTCTTGGGAGAAGGCTTTTCCAAACCGGTGGACTGTTCCGGGTGGAAAGCTTGAAGCAAGGGATTATACTTCGCGCGCTCCTGACGCTGGAGTGAATTGGTATAATGTCATTGAGTCGCTTGTTCTTAGGGAAGTAAAAGAAGAGACAAGTCTTGAGCTTAATAATTTGGATTACTTAACGAGCCTTGCTTTTGTGCGCTCTGACGGAGTGCCTTGTGTGATAATAAGCATGTTTGGGGATTATGT
>CAZJAE010000101.1:0-3456 GCA_964544205.1 uncultured archaeon | reverse complement strand
ATCCACGCACACGAGCACATTTTTCCCAAAATTAATCAGCTCCTCGACTTCTGCGCGGAGAGAACCGTAATAATTTCCGTACACCAAAGCATACTCAAGAAGCGCGTCTTTTTTTATATACTCTTCAAACTTTTCCTTTGAAACAAAATAATAATCAACGCCGTTCTTCTCGCCCTTCCTCGGCGGGCGCGTAGTGCAGGTAACTATTCTTTTGCAGAACTTCAAACGCTTAAGAACGCGGGACATTAAAGTAGTTTTGCCCGAACCGCTAGTGCCTGTAAAAACAAAAAGCAATCCTTTTTTCTTTGAATGAATTGACTTTGACTTCCTTTTTGCCATGCACATAAGAAAACAATTAGAAAATATAAAGATTGGGGGTGCGTTTTTCGCCCCCAAAAAACTAAACGAGTTTATTTTGAAAAGGAATTTACATGTCCATTCCGTCGCCCATGCCGCCCATTCCAGGACCGCCTGCAGGCATCTTAGCTTTTGAAGAACCCAAAATGATGTCGTCAATTCTTAGAATCATTTCAGCAACTTCGCTGGCAGAGTCAATCGCCTGGGTCTTTACCTGAAGAGGCTCAAGGCACCTTGCGTTCTTCATGTCCTCAATCTTTCCCTTGTGAACATTAACGCCGACATACTTGCCGCCCTTCTGAGCGTGAGCGCTTCTCAATGTAACAAGCGCGTCAATCGGATCCATTCCAGCAGTCTCTGCAAGAGTTCTTGGAATTACTTCAAGAGCGTCAGCAAATGCCTCAATAGCGAGCTGTTCTCTTCCGCCGATGGTTTTTGCAAACTCTCTCAACTTGTGAGCAACTTCAGCTTCGCACGAGCCCGCGCCTACAAGAACTTTTCCCATCTCAATAGCGCTTGAAACCGAGCCGATTGCATCAACCAAAGCTCTTTCAGCCTCGTCAACTATGTGCTCCGTTCCTCCCCTAATCAGGATTGAAACACTTTTTGGATTCTTGCAGTCCTCAACAAAAACCATTGCGTCACCCGCAACCTTCTTGTCATAAACTTTTCCAGCATTACCCAAGTCCTTTGAAGAAAGTTCCTTCATGCTGTTAACAACACTAGCGCCAGTAGCTCTTGCTAATGCGTCCATGTCCGACTTCTTCACTCTTCTAACAGCAATTATTCCTTCCTTTGCGAGGAAGTGCTGCGCAAGGTCGTCAATGCCTTTCTGTGTTATTACAACGTTAGCCCCAACTTTCTTTATTTGAGCAACCATGTCCTTTAGCTGTTTTTCTTCAGTGTCAATGAACGCCTGAAGCTGTTCAGGAGTATTAATCTCAATCTTTGCGTCGCTCTCAGGCTCCCTCACTTCAAGAGCAAGGTCAAGAAGAGCAATCTTTGCATTCTCAATTTTTCTTGGCATTCCAGTGTGAACAATCTCTTTGTCAATCACAATACCGCTGATTAACTGAGTGTCCTTAAGCGAACCTCCTGTCTTCTTTTCAAGCTTAATATTATCCTCATCAATTGTAACCTTGCCGTTAGAATTGTCAGTAACATTCCCCACAGCCTCTACAACCAAATCAGCAAGTTCTTCAGCAGACTCAGCCGACTTTCCAGTAATTGAAGTCAAAGCAATTGTCCTCAAAGTCTTTACATCATCATGCTTCACAGCATCAGCAGTCTCTGCGTAGAACTGCTTCGCTTTTGTTGCAGCCTGCATGTACCCGTTCACAATAATGCTTGGGTGAATTGAATCATCCAAAAGCTTTTCCGCTTTTTCTAAAAAAGTTCCAGCCAAAATTACCGCAGTAGTAGTTCCGTCGCCAACCTCAGCATCCTGAGTCTTCGCAACATCAACCATCATTTTCCCAACAGGGTGCTCAATAGCCATCTCGCTTAGAATTGTCGCGCCGTCGTTTGAAATAGTAACATCGCCAAGCTCGTCAACAATCATCTTATCCATTCCCTTAGGACCAAGAGTGGATTTAACAGCCTGAGCAACTGCTCTAGCAATTAGAATATTCATTCTTTGAGCGTCCCTGCCCCTCGTTCTTTTAGTTCCCTCGCTCATGAAAGCGTTTTGTTGTTCCGTATTTTCAGCCATTTTACTCACCCTCCAAAATACCCCTAATAAAGGAATAAAAATGTTGCTATGGCGGTTAAGACACAGTGCAATTAACCACTCTCGAATGACAGCACACAGGCCAGTCATTTCCGCCCCAATCCCCGCCATTTGAAACAATGTTTTGCACAAGCTCACCCTCATCGCACAAATAACCCCCGCCAGCAGACACTTCCCTGCCAAGGTGGCAGTCATAAAGCTCAAAACCGCAAGACACATTAGTTCCGCCGATGTTATCAGTCCCGCAAACCCAAGCAGAGCCGTTATACTTCAAAACCTGCCCGTTTGAACAAACGGGAAGAACAGAGCCTGAAGAGCCAACATACCCTATTACGTAAACATCCGCAAGCTGGCCGCTCGCCTCGTCAGAACCCCTATACGCGTTTCCAATGCCAATCCACTTCGCCTGCAAAGCCCTGTCAGAAGAATAAGGAACCGCTAGGACTACACTATCGCTTGCAGCATCATCAGAATTATTCGGACCAACTGCGTTAGTAATCACTTGCTCCGGGAAAGCTTCGTCCTTTAGCGCGGCAAGCACATTCCACCCATTAGCCTGAGAGAACACCCTCAAAACAACGGCAGACGCAGTGGTTGGAACAGAAGCAGGATAACTAACTGCCTTCCAAGTATCATTAGCCGCATCTGAAAGCCTGAAAATCCTTGTAGGAGCAAGGTAAGTATAATTCAACCCAACCGCTCCCCCGCTCCCGACATCATCGCTTGCGCAAACCCAAGCACTCCCATTATACTTTATTATCTGTCCGCTTACGCACGAAGGAAGAGTTGTGCCAATAAAATCCGGCGAACAAATCCAAGCAGAGCCGTTATACTTTAATATTTCCCAAGCAGCGCACGAAGGAAGCCCGGTAGCAGTAACAGCAACCCCTCCGCAAACCCAAGAATTCTGCGCAGAACTCCACTTCAACAAATTACCATCGCTGCACTGCGCAACGCCGGTCCCGCCATATTTTGCAAGAAGAACATTAGCATCGCTTGAAATTTTCTCAACGCCAACAGCAACCTGCGAAAACTGATGAAACGGCCTTGATTGATCAACATTCACCCCGGCAGTCACAAAAACAACTCCAAGAACAAGAACAAAAAAAATAATAAGAACCTTATCAAAACTGCTAAAAGACGCCATTAATTAGGTATGTCTTTTGATTATTTAAACATTATTAATTACTGCCCGCAAATTGGAGAAGCGCCGGCAGAGTAAGTCCCGCAAGTAGAAATTGCCGCGGACTGAGTCCAAGTCCCGTTCGCATTGCAAGTCTGCCTATAAACATTCCACCACTGCATTCCAGCGCATGGAATTTGAGTAAAACAAAATGTTCCGGCGCTGTAAGTTTTTCCATTCCAAGTGC
>CAZJAE010000100.1:0-3550 GCA_964544205.1 uncultured archaeon | reverse complement strand
GAGCCTTTAAGTGACACATGCAGCCATCGCCGCAATCACAAGTATTTTTACTCATAAAATCCCTCCGAATAACTAGAACTAAAACAAAACCAGTTTAAAAGCAAATCGATAAAGTCAGGGCAGAGCCGAAACAATCCCCGCATAGATATTTAACCCGAAATACTATTAGTATAGCATGGAAAGAGTTGAGTTTCACACTCCAAGAAAAGTGCACATCTGCGCGAACTTCTGGCCCGCAAAAGGAAGAACAATCACAATACTAATACACGGATACGCTGATGACAAAACAGAAAACGGCAGATTCGCGCCTCTTTCAAAAGAAATCCACAAAAAAGGCACTGCAGTAATGGCTTTTGATTTTTCAGGATGCGGAGAAAGCGGAGACGACACGATAACAATAGCAAAAGAAGTGGAAGATTTAAACTCTGCAATGACATTCGCAAAAGCGCTCGGCTACAAAGAATACATCCTCCACGGACACAGCCTCGGAGGACTAATAGCCCTAAAAGCATACAACCCACGCGTGAAAACAATCATACTCACAGCAAGCGTGACAAATAAATCCGAACAAGACTGGAAAGATAGACTCTCAAAAGAAGAACTGCAAGAACTCAAAACAAAAGGATTCTTCACAAAAATACGCTCAAAACAACTCCGAACCAAAATGCTTGTTGATAAGGAATTTGCAAAAGAACGAAACAATATAAACCAAAAACAAGTCCTTGCAAAAATAAAATGCCCAGTGCTCCTAATACACGGAGACAAAGACACCCGAATACCAATAAAAGACTCAAAAAACGCAGTAAAACTCCTGCCAAAAGGCTCAAAACTTGTAATCCTAAAAGGCGCCGGACACGACCTGATTAAAGAAAACAAAAAAGTGGCAAAGCTAATTACTGCGTGGATTAAAAAACACTCTCAAGACAAATAAAAAAACCTTAAACAAAACAAACACAAAAAAACAAACACACAAAAAAACAAATGGGGCATGGGAGGATTGAACTCCCGCCTGACGCTCCCGAAGCGCCGATACTACCACTATACTAACGCCCCATTCATAACAAGTGCATTAAGCTCTGCTTAATGCGCTCTCGTGCTGCAACGGCGAAACGCTGCCGTAACTACTGCCACTATACTAACGCCCCAAAAAACTAAACCCGTCCAGAGCTTAAGCAAAGAAAGTAAGGAAGAAAGGTTATTTTATTATTTCTGCTTGGATTCAGAAAAGAACAGAAAAAGAAATGGGGATAGCAGGATTTGAACCCACGTTTGACGCTCCCAAAGCGCCGGTCCTACCAGGCTAGACTATATCCCCATGAAAAAATTTTAAACCAAGAGCTCTTTTGAGTCCCTCAATAAGTATAAGACGCCAAGCAGGGTTTTTAAAAGTTTGGAGAAGCAAAAAAAGAACTACTTCTTCGCCTTGTCCTTGCCCTTGAGTTTCTCCTGCCTCACATCAATCTCGCTCTGGACAACAAAATAAACTATTGAAAAAGCCGAGAAAGGAAGCCTCAGCCAGTCAGGCACCATTGAGAAAATGAAGAGCATAATCCAAAGAGGAATAAAGTTCTTCGCAGCGGTCTTAAACGACTGATTAAGAACCGACTTCTGCGCCCAGGCAAACACGAAGACTACAATCACGCCTATCCAAATAGATGGAATGTTTAGAAATGAAGCCAAAAGAGCGCCGGCCATTGTTATAGCCGCGACTTCAACAGCCTTATCCCAAGCCTTGCCCTCAGTCGCCCTGATTCCAAGATACGTGAAGATTAAAAGAAAACAAAAAATAAAGAGAGCGCTGAACCACCCATAGGCAAAAACGTCAAGCCCCGCGAAATACTCAGCCCCGCTACCCATAAATAAAACACGCTTAGAGGAGTATAAAAGGATAATTGAATAATATAATTTAGACTAAGAAAAGGGATAAGAATGCTGTTTAGAGAAGTGTGCGAATACTTTGACAAAATAGAAGCTGCGTCCTCAAGACTCGTGATGACGGATTACTTGGCGCAATTATTTGAAACCATGCATGCAAGCGACGCAAAAAGAGTCGTCTACCTCCTCCAGGGAAGAATAGCCCCGCAGTTTGAGGGAAAAGAAATAGGGTTTGGCGAAAAACTAATCGCGGAAGGAATAGCAAAAGCCACCGGATTCACAAGAGAAGAAGTGGATAAAAAATTCAACCAGACAGGCGACCTTGGAAACACGGCTGAAGAATTCACTGCCAAGAAAAAACAACAAGCCCTGCTCTCCCAGCCGCTTACAGTCGAAAAAGTCTTCACTAACTTAAAAAAAATGTCGGAAACAACAGGCGCTGGAAGCCAGGAAATGAAGAAAAAGCTCCTCGCTGAGCTCTTCAACTCCGCAACGCCAGTAGAATCAAGATACATTGGAAGAATCCCGCTTGGAAACATAAGACTTGGAGTAGGAGACCCCACAATAATGGACGCTTTTGCAATGGTTTTAACCCAGCAAGAACAAAAAAGACTCGAAGGACTGAAGAAAAACGCCAAGAGCAAAAAAGAAACAAAAGCAATAGAAGACGAGCAGAGAAAAATAAAGACGCGAATAAGGGAACAAATAGAAGCGGCTTACAATATATTCTCCGACCTTGGAGAACTATGCGAACTCCTCAAAAGCAAGGGAATTGAAGGGCTTAACGAGATACAAATAAAACCCGGAACGCCGATAAGACCCACCGCGGCTGAGAGACTGCCAAGCGCAAAAGAAATAATAGAAAAACTCGGAACATGCGCAGTTGAAGCAAAGTATGACGGGTTTAGGATGCAGATAAGCAAAGACGGGGACAAAGTCAGAATATTTTCAAGACACAGCGAAGAAATAACCCAAATGTTTCCGGAAATAATAGACGCAGTGAAAAAACAAATAACCTCAAAAAAATGCATTGTTGAGGGAGAGGCGCTTGCGTACAACGACGAGACTCAGGAATACTACCCATTCCAAGTCACTATACAGCGGAAGAGAAAATACGAAGTCGAAAAAAAATCAAAAGAATACCCGCTGAAACTATTCCTCTTTGACGTAATGTACGCCGACGGCGAGAGCCAGATGGAAAAGCCGTTCGCAGAGAGAAGAAAAAAACTTGAGTCAATGGTGAAGAGCGGGGGAATAATAACGCTAAGCGAGCAAAAACTCATAAGCGACCCGAAAACTCTTGAAGAATTCTTTGAAGAAAAAATATCCCAGGGACTTGAAGGCATAATGGCAAAAGACCTAAGCGCGCCTTACATTGCAGGGGCAAGAAAGTTTGCTTGGATAAAACTCAAACGCTCGTACAAGGGAAGCTTAAATGACCCTACCGACCTGACAATAATCGGTTATTACACTGGAAAGGGAAAAAGAACCGAGTTTGGACTAGGAGCGCTCCTTGCTGCCGCGTACAACAAGAAAACTGATTTGTTTGAAAGCGTCGCAAAGATAGGAACCGGAATGAGCGAAGAAATGCTTGCAGAACTTGAACAACTCCTCTCAAAAACCGCCGCAAAGACAAGACCTGCAAGAGTAGTATCTGAACTTGAGCCCGACCACT
>CAZJAE010000099.1:1030-3651 GCA_964544205.1 uncultured archaeon | reverse complement strand
GGTGTTGTTATGCCTGTTTCGGCAAGTGATGAAAAGAAACCTGAAGCACTTCTTCAAGTGCAGGATCCCGACCCTACTCATGTCGGGAGAAACATTGTCACCATCGACAAGGAAACAAAAACGTCTCTTGGAATAACCTCCGGCGACATTGTTCAGATTGAGGGGAACAAAAAGACTGCCGCTATTGTCTGGCCCGCAAGAAGCGATGATGAGGGCAAAAAAATAATCCGAATGGATTCTTTTATCCGGCACAATGCCGGCGTGGGGCTTAATGAGAGGGTTAAAGTTTCAAAAGTAATCCCGCAGGAAGGAAAGAAAGTAATTCTTGCCCCGATTGAAGAGGTTAGAATAATTGCTTCCGGTTATGACAGAATTTTGAAGAAGAGCTTCTTGGGAAGACCGCTTAACGTAGGGGACAATGTTTGGATTAGTGTTTTTGGTTCTGGTTTTATTTATCGTGTAGTTGATACTGCTCCGAGGGGAATAGTAAAAGTTACTGATGCTACTCAGTTTTCGCTTAAGGAAAAGCCTGTAAAAGACAGCCTTGCAGGAGTTCCAAAAGTAGCTTATGAAGATATTGGTGGTTTAGGAGAACAGGTGAAAAAGGTTAGGGAAATGGTTGAACTCCCGATGAAGCACCCTGAATTGTTTCAAAAACTTGGAATTGTTCCTCCTAAAGGAATTCTTCTTTATGGTCCTCCTGGAACCGGAAAGACTTTGCTTGCAAAAGCAGTTGCAAATGAAGCGCAGGTTCACTTCATATCAATCTCCGCTCCTGAAATAATGGGCAAGTTTGTCGGAGAAGCTGAAGAAAGAGTGCGAAATATTTTCAAGGACGCGCAGGAGAATGCGCCAAGCATTATTTTCATTGACGAGATTGATTCAATTGCTCCTAAAAGAGATGAAGTGGTGGGGGAAGTTGAGAGAAGAGTAGTAGCGCAGTTATTGTCGCTCATGGACGGGCTTGAAGGCAGGGGCGAAGTAATAATAATGGCTGCGACTAACAGGGTTAATTCAATTGATGAGGCTTTGAGAAGACCTGGAAGGTTTGACAGGGAAATTGAATTCACTGTTCCTGACAAAAAAGCAAGGGAGCAGATTCTTAATATTCACACCAGGGGAATGCCTCTTGAAGCTGATGGAAAAGACAAGGTTGACTTGAGTTACTTTGCTTCAATGACTCACGGATTCGTTGGGGCTGATTTGCAGGCTTTGAGCAAGGAAGCTGCGATGAAAGCGCTGCGAAGATACTTGCCCCAGATTGACTTGGAAGAGGAAACAATTCCTCCAGAGGTTCTTGAGAAACTAAAAATTACTCAGAGCGATTTTGTCGAGGGTTTGAAGGATGTCCAGCCAAGCGCGTTAAGAGAAGTTGCTATTGAAGTTCCTAACGTTAGGTGGGAGCAGATTGGGGCGCTTGACGCTGTTAAAAACGAGCTTAAACAGGCTGTTGAGTGGCCGATTAAAAATCCTCGCGCGTTTAAGGAGATGGGAATTGCTCCTCCTAAAGGAGTTCTTCTTTATGGTCCTCCTGGGACAGGAAAGACTCTGCTTGCAAAAGCTGTTGCGACCGAATCGGAAGCAAATTTTATTTCAATAAAAGGCCCTGAACTTTTGAGCATGTGGGTTGGCGAGGGCGAGAGGGGAGTTAGAAAGATTTTTAGAAAAGCAAGACAGGTTTCTCCGTGCGTTGTGTTCTTTGACGAGATTGATGCTATTGCTCCAAGGAGAGGAACTGAAGTTGGGAATAACGGTTGAGGCATTGAGCGATGTTGTTTTCATTGCCGCAACAAACCGCCCTGACTTGATTGACCCTGCGCTTTTAAGACCGGGGAGAATTGACAAATTGATAATTGTTCCAGCGCCTAACGCGGATGCTAGGGAAGCTATACTAAAAGTGCATACAAAAAATGTCAAGCTTGACAAGGATGTGTCGATAAAGATTCTTGCCCAGCAGACTAAGGGCTTTAGCGGGGCGGATCTTGAAGGGCTTGTGAGAGAAGCGGCGCTTCTTGTTTTGAGCCAGAATAATATGAAGCCCGGCGCTATTGGGATGAAGCACTTTGAAGAGATATTAAAGAAAATGAATCCAACTATTGATGAAGAGTCGGAGAAAGCTTACGGCGAGTTTAAAGAGAAGGCTCTTGATTTTAGACCCAGCTATGTTGGATAATTTGTGAATTAAAAGAATTCTTTTTTTTAGTCCTGCTTTGGGTTTTAGATTAGTATTCCTGGCGCGAATACGAAGAATCCGCTTATTACTGCGAGGAGGAGCCATGCTGTTGGTTTCCATGCCACTATTTTTGATCCGTCGAGCGGGTATATTGGTATTAGGTTGAATAGCGCGAGCCAGAAGTTTATTGTGCTTGCTGCAAGCAGAACGTATTGTATGAATCCGTTTGAGAATATTCCCAGAACCATTAGTATTAGTCCTATTACTATGTTTATTGCCGGTCCTGCGGCGGAGATTATTCCGTTTTGTCTTCGTGAAACATTGTGTCCGAAGAAGTATGTCGCTCCCGGGGCTGCGAATGTGAATTGTCCGAATGTTACTATTGCGAGTATTATTGCGAGTCCTAGTCCTGGGTACCATGCTCTAAATTCTGAGTGAAATCCAAATG
>CAZJAE010000099.1:0-1020 GCA_964544205.1 uncultured archaeon | reverse complement strand
GATTTTGCCGCTTCTCTATGTGCCAGTTCGTGTAGTACAAATCCGGTTCCTACTCCTACTAGCGCTATTGGTAGGGATACTATTAGGTTTGCTGTGTCGAAGAATCTTGGGCTTATTACTACTGCAAATGCAAGGCTTAGAGTTATCCATGATATAATTAAGTCTTTTTTCTCTTGCGGACTGAAATGGAATACGCTTGTTTTGCTGTTGTTGTGTGTCATAGAATCATTCATTATTTGTTCCGTTTAGTTTATATATTTTTCAATTTCGTTCTCGTCATTTGCCGTATTTTTGCATAGCTTTTTATTCAAAAAAACAAGGGGTCTTTTTGTGATTGCTATGATTGGCTCAAAATCTCTTAAAGAATCAGTTTTTTTCGAGGACGCTGCGCAAATCTCCGTGGAACTAATTATTGTTCTCGCGGCGGTTGTTGCCGTGGTTCTTGTGCTTGTTTCGCAGATGCAGGCTACTAGCGAGGACGGCGCAAAGAAACTAAAGGAAACAAGCGAGGATGTTCTAAAGAAGATTGATGATATTAAGTGATTGTCTTGGCTTGGTCATGCAGTCTTGCTTGTTGCTGTAAAAGGGGGCAGGTTTCTATTGAGTACTTGCTTCTTTTTGCGGCTTTTTTTGCCGTTCTTGGAGTTGTTCTCCCGGCCGTAAGTTTTTCTGTTGATGCTTTTTTTGTTTCCAGCGATTTTTTGATTGCAGAGAAGGTTTTAAGCGATGCTTCTGAAACGATTTCGCTTTTTTCTTTTCTCTCTGACGGTTCGAGGAAATCTTTTGTTTATTACCCGTCGAAGAGCATTGTTTTTTTTCAGGAAGGGGGTTTTTTGGTTGTTAGCGCTGGGGATAAGAATGTGAGGCTTGGTCTTGAGGGCGCGAAGTTTTTTGGCGAGGGAGAGTATTTTGGCGGTTTTGAGGTGGTGTTTGAAAAAAATCAGGGCGAAGTAGTAATACGGGCAGAGTCGGTTAATAAAGTTTTTTAGTCGTAGTATATGATTATTAGTATTTTTTCTT
>CAZJAE010000098.1:0-3655 GCA_964544205.1 uncultured archaeon | reverse complement strand
TACTACTATTGCTGCGCTTATAATCAGCAGGTTTTCTATCGAGCCCTGTCCTTTTGTTTTCATTTGAATAAACACCCCTTTAGTTGTTATTATTGTTGTTTTATGGTGTTTATTTGCTTTTCCTTGGAAGGGTTTTAGTGTTTTGGCTTGTTTTTGAGCCCGAATTTTTTTTCAGCGCCGCATTCTTGGCATTTTATTATGAGGAATGGTTCTTTTTTTGAGGTTTTTATTTTCATTGACCCGCATTTTTTGCAGTATTTTTCTTTTAGTTCTCTTGGTATTTGGACTCTCATTTTTGTGCTGATATCTTTTGCGAGTTTTGTGTATCTTTTTGAGTATTTTTCGCTGTTTTCGGCGAGTTCAAATAGTTTGTGTATTCTCTCAAGCGCGATTTTTTGGCTTCCTTTTAGTTTTTTTTCTTTTTCCATTTTTTTCAAGCCTTCTCTTCAATTAGCGTCTTTTGCTATTATATTATTATTGATGCGCGTTTTTTCTTGGCGTTTTGTTTTTTTTTAGAAGCAGCTTTTTTTTAAAGTGCGTCCGTGGGGATTTGAACCCCAACAAAAAGCTTGGAAGGCTTTTATGCTACCGTTACATCACGAACGCTTTTGTCGTTTTCGCTCTTCTTTGAAGCCGCGTCTATTTGATTCCTTTTTGGTTGCTTTTTTAAACGTTCCTTTATGGGCGATTTTTTGGCTTTGGGGCTTTTTCGCGTCTTAGTAATTGTTTTATACTTCAAGCGCGTTTTATTGTTTTATGGGGCGCGGCAAGCTTATTGTTGTTGAGGGAGCGGACGGCACGGGGAAGAAGACTCAGATTGATTTGGTGATTAAGCGTCTTGCTTCGGATGGGATTAATGCAGAGTATATTCATTTTCCAAAGCATGAGTCTAAGTTCGGGAAGGTCGTTGACGCTTATCTTAGGGGCGAGCTGGGCTCAAAGGATGAGCTTTCTCCTGAATTCATCGCGCTTTTGTATGTTACTGATTTTTACGAGTCTAAGAAGCATTTAGAGTCTCTTCTTGAAGGCGGAACGCATGTTATTTTGAGCAGGTTTTTTACTTCGACTCTTAATTATCAGGTTGCTCTTGAGAAGAAGGATAAGGATTCTTTGTGGAATTGGATCAGGGTTGTGACGTCTCGTCTTCCCCAGCCTGATTTGGTTCTTGTTCTTGATGTTCCTATAAGGGTTTCTAAAAAGTTCATGGAGAATGCGAATCGCGCGGAGAGTTATAAGCGCGGGAGCAAGAAGGACCAGCATGAATCCGATTTAAAGTTTCAGCAGCTTGTGCGCGACGAGTATGTGCGCAATATTAAGCGGCTGGGGTGGAAGAGGATTGACTGCGCGGTTGGGGATAAGCTTCTTGAAATTGATGCTATTCATGCGCTTGTATTTAAGGAGATTGATTCCTGTCTTAAGGAAGCGAGGAGCATTAAGAAGTTTTTTTGAGGGCGTGTTTTTATGAGCGGAACTTTTATTGTGTTTGACGGGTTGCCGGGCTGCGGCAAGGGGACTATGATAAAAAAGACTTTTGAGCATATTTACGGAAAAAGCAAGAAGTATGATAATATTCTGGTTACTGACGAGCCGACTAACGGGCCGTTTGGCGTCGAGCTTAGGCAGTTTTTCAAAAAGCAGAAGAGTTCTTCTGATTTTGCTGAAGAAATTTTTGACTTGTTCGTAAAAGACAGGGCTTGGCACATTGAGAATATAATTAAGCCTTCTCTTGAGAAGAATTTTGTAGTGATTTGCGACAGGTATAAGTATTCAAGCATTGCTTATCAGACTGTTCAGGGCACTGATTTTAACAAGGTTTTTTCTTCGCACAAGGATTTTCTTGCTCCGGACCTTGCGCTTATTCTTGACGTTTCTCCAGAGAATTCTTTTGCGAGAATTAATTCCGAAAAAAGCGAAAAAAGGCAGACTACTGACAAGTTCCGCGAGCTTGAATTCATTTCTTCGCTTAGAAGTTATTTTCTAAAGCTCCCTTCTCTTCTTCCGAAAGAAAATATTGCTGTGATTGATGCCAATAAACAGATTCCTGATGTTTTTTCCCAGATTGTTCCTCTTGTTGACAAGGCTTTGTTTTAGGGTTTGACAGCAATCTTTTTATATAGAAAAAACCTCCTTTTAACATGGATTTTTCAAAGATAGCTAATTCAGCGTATTCATGGATTTCTCTTAAGAAGGCTGTTTGGTTTATTGTTTTTTTCTGGGTCGCGCTTCCTTTCATTTTTTTCCTTCCGCAGGCTTTTCAAAAAGGGATGATTTATTCAAGCGTTACAAGACCAGTTGCCTTTGTTTTGTATGACTTGCTTTACGCTACTCTTGTTCTTGGCGTGATTGTTTTGATGAATCAGTGCCTTGTGGAGAAGAAGTCCGTTAAGCATGTTGATTTTTGCGCGGGAAAGATTTTGCAGATTATTGCGCTTGTTTTTGTTGAAGTGTTCCACATTTTGGTGTGGAATTTGAATGCTTTTTTCAGAAAGGCACAGCTTTTGCTCTTGATTGCGTTTGTGTTGCTTTTGTATTATTATTCGCTGGTTCAGTCCGAGCTTTTAATGCTCCTTTTGTGGCTTTTGGGAACTGCGTACTTTATTCTGGTAGTTTATAACGCGGTGCGGCTTTTCTTCTCGACTTCTGTTTTCATTCAGAATTGCTCTTCAATGGGTGTTGTTGACGCGGTTAAGGAGTCCTGGGCTCTTACTCACAATAAGTTCAACGCTACTCTGTATTCAATAGTTCTTTCTTTGTTTTTGGCGTTTATTTTGTTCGCGTTTGTGACGATTGCTCTTGGAGCTCTTGGCGCTATAATTCTGCAGTTTTTCGTGATTAATCCAGTGGCTTTGAACTTAGCGTTTTCTATTTCGCCGGCTTTCGGGCTCGGCATCGCGCTTGTTGCTTATCATTACATGGTTGCCGAAGCGTTCAGCCAGTTGCATTCCCACTCGCAGGCGTCTTCAAGCATTAAGCGCATTCTTGCTAACAGGGTAATGAAGGGGAGCCACAAAGCGGTGGTTGTTAGAAGGCCTCTTGCAAAGAAAGCAAAGAAGAAGTCAAGAAGATAGTTATTTGTTTCTTTATTCTCATGGCAGGAGTTTTTCTTCCTGCAGGAATTTTTTTATTTCCGCAAACATGAACTCGTGTCCTTTTTCGTTTGGGTGCAGTCCGTCTTTTAGCATTGTTTCATAGTCTGTTGTTTTCATTTTTTCACAAATATCTAAGAACGGGATATTTTCTTTTTCACATTCTCTCTTTGTTATTGCGTTGTATTTATCTATTTCTTTGTTTGAGAACAGCGACCCCCATCCCCTGTTGTTTACCTTCTTTTCATCGACTGGCGTGAGTCCGATGAATGCTGTTTTGTGGGTTCCCTTTGATTGTTTTATGAGTTCTTTTATGTTTTTTTCATATTCTTGCGCGGGCGTTTCCTGGTTTTGAGGGGTGATTTTGTCTTTGAATTTGGTGTCATTTATTCCTATTGCGATTAGTATGGTGTATCTGTCTTCAGGGTATTTGTATTTGAGTCTTGCGTTTGATTCGGTTTGGAATCGTTTCAAGAGTCCTTTTGTGGTGTCGCCCGGAATTCCGAGGTTGTATGCGCCGTTTTCTTCTTCAAGGGATTTGAACCAGTCTGCAAGCCTCTGGCTCCAGC
>CAZJAE010000097.1:0-3680 GCA_964544205.1 uncultured archaeon | reverse complement strand
AAGCCTAAAAGCGAAACCATAACTCGTAGGCGCAAGAGGAGGACCGATTACTGCAACTCTTGTCTCAAGGTCGGGCAAATCAAAATCAAGAACAGGATGCGCTTCATCAAAAGGCCTTGAAGACATTGCCCTGAGTTTTGAAATCAAGCTGTTAGCTTCAAACTCTGTGAAAGTAATATTCGTCTGGCACTGCCCGTACTCGGAATGAACAACATAAATCGGGCGCGAGCCGATAGGCGAGTCAATATAAACATCAGTAATCTTCCTGTCGTTAAGAAGAATCTCAAGAATACCATACCCTACAGTGTACCTCGCAACAACCTTTGAAAGCGAAGCCATATCATCCGGAGAAATAGCAATCCCACCCCTCGCTGCAATTTCTTTAATAGTCGACTCATAAAGCCTCTCAAAGTACCTCCTCGAAGTTGCAACAGTGCTAAGCGAAGTCCTTCCAGGCTTATAAGCAGAAACAATTTCCCTAGTCCTGCTCAAAACAAAATACTGGTCAGGCGCAAGAGAATACTCCGGAGGATTGATGTAGTAAAGCTTCTCAACCTTGTTAGGGTCGGCAAACACCTGAACGCTTGACTCTTTAACTGGATACTCGTCAAGCAATTCAAAATTCTCAATCCCCGCAAACGAGAGCTTCGAACCGATAAAACTCGGTTTAATCTCCGCCTCAAAAAGAGCCTTATATATCAAATTAGTTTCAGGAACCTGCTGAAGTTCAGTGAGGACCTTCTTCGCCCTTATTACAAGAAGAAGCGCGTCAAACCTGTTTCTTAAATCAACAAGCGTAGCAACGTAAGGCTCAGTGCACTGAACATAAGCCGCTCCAGCCTGTCTTATTTTTTCATCCTCTTTTCTCAACTCCTGAATAAGGCTAAGATAAGACAAAAGCGGGTCATAATTAATCAAATCGCTTGCAATCCTGACAATCATCTGGTGACGCTCGGAAAAAAAAGCCTCGCAATCCTTTCCAGCTCTTCCAAGATGCCCAAAACTCCAAACACTCTCAACGCTTAATTTCTGCGCAAGATTAGCCACTTCCATGAGCATCTTCGTCTGCGCATCCTCGTAAACTCTCTCATATTTCTCGCTGAAAACAATCTTATCCGCTTCAACTTCCTGCAGTATTTTTATAACGTGAAAACGGCAATGATGATCCTCGCCAAGAGAAGCGCTGTAAATACAGTTCTTGCAGTCAAAAATAAGAGCCCTCTTGCCGCCCACGTCCTTTACGACAAAATCTCCAACCTTGTATCCGCCAATCTTCATTACACTTCACTTCAAAAACAATCAATGCTAAAAATAAATAACTTCAAATCAACCAATTTCAAAATTTTAAATTAACCGCCCCGCTCTGCCTAATACAGCAATTAAGAAGTATAAAAACCTGTTTTTAGCGCGCCAAACACAAGCAATTTGGATAACCCTCCGGACAAAAACTTATATAAGCACCAAATACAATACTTCAAACATGGCGATGAAAAGAAAAACCGCTCAAATAAATAAGAAAAGCGAAGGAATCGAAAAAATATTTGATTACTTAAGGGAACAGCACAAAAAAATACGCTCAGACAAGAAAAAACAATTCATATTCTTCGTGCTCGGATTCATTTTAGCATACCTAATCCTGACAATTGCGGTAAGCATAATCCCGGACATTTACTACAAACAGGCAGTAGGAGGAATAGTTGAAGGCGCTTTAAACCTGCAAGGAATAAAAACAACCTCGATAGGGATTGTTGAATGCACTGAATTCTCGTGGCTTAGCGACACCACTCAAGGCAAGTGCTACTCATTCGAAGCCGGTGGAAAAAACATAATAATCTCATGGCTCTGCACAGGAGTGCTTGAAATAATAATCCTAATCTGCGCAATAATCGCAAGCTTTGGAGTCAACTGGAAAGAAAAATGGGCGGGAATTGCGCTTGCAATAATTCTTGGAATAGTTTTCAACATTATCCGAATCTGGGCAACGATAAATTTAATCTTCTCGCAAAACACAGCCACGGTGGAAATCGCCCACGATGCGCTTTTTAGAATAATATTGTTCATTTACATTGCAGTTGTTTACATTGCCTGGTTCTACTGGGCAGCAAACAAAAAAGAACAATAATCTTTAGGCGCTTTTTAGCCAAATAAGCCCCGCCGAAAAGGTTTATTAAGCCGGCAATGATAATTATTTAGAGCGATTAAAAGGGGATAGGCGTTGATTTCTGAAAAGCTTGCGGGGTTTTACACAAAGCTTGAAGACAAATACTTCGACGTGCTTGACGCGCTCGACAAAAAAGGCATTCCAATCTACAATTACTCTGATTTTTTTGAAAACAAAGGCATACCAAGCTTTGTAGTAACAATAGCAATAATAGTAGCAATAATCGCGATAATCACGCTCGCAATGACTTACCAAGGCGCAGATGTGGGCGAACTAACGCTCTCGCTAAAAGACTCGGACGGACAGAGCCTCAATGACGTATCTATAATAATAAAGGACGCGCAGGGAGAAGTCCTCTTTGAAGGAAGCGCAAGCGACGGAGAAACCGTAAAACTCAACCGCGCGCTGTTTAACGGAGAAGAAATATCCATAACAGCTGAAACAGAAGGATACCAACCCACAACAATCGCATTCACAATCGGCGAAGACAACAACGTGCCAAGAATATCATTCGACCCTTATTTTGAAGGAATAGAAGCAGCAGTAAGAGTAATAGACTCAGAAGGCGCGACTCCAGTATACGACGCAGTAGTTTTGGCAAATTCAAGAGCAAACCTAAGCTACCAATTCATCTCGGACCAAAACGGATTATACAAAAAAACAGGAGTGCCTGCAGGAGTAGACCTGTTATTAAAAATAAGCGCTGAAGGATACAACGACTACGAACAAACAGTAACCTTCCGCGCAGGAGAAGTAAGAGAAGTAATGCTATCGCCGTCAGATTCAGGAGTAGCAAAAGAAGTCAACATAGCAATAGATGTTTCAGGACCGGACGGAAAATCAATAGACCAGGCAAAAGTAACAGTTTACGACAAGCGAAACGGCTCGGTAATATTCAGCAGCTACACGACAGACGGAACAGTAGTAACAAAACTCCTCTCAGGAGTACCGCTAAGAATAGTAGTTGAAAAACAAGGATACTTGACTTACGATTCAGACGTAGACGGCGGAGGAGTGACTGTAAGAACAGACGGACTAAGATTCCCAATAAAACTAAGACTCGGAGGACAAAAACTCCACGTAACTGTGCTTGACTCCCAGTCAGCATTCGGAGTAGAAGGAGCGACAGTACAGCTTTACCGCGAAACAGGCGAACTAATCTCAAGCCAGGTCTCAAAAGTATCGGGCGCAGAGTTCTCAGGAATAGACTCGAACCTAACGATATATGTGACAGCCCATAGAGAAGGATACCTTCCAAAAAGAGAAAAAGTAAAAGTAAGCATAACTGAAGAAGTGAAAATACTTCTTGACAAAGTATCCGCATCAAACTCAACAAGACTGGACATTTACACAATAGACAAATTAGGAAAAACAATAAATGGCGTAAAAATTGCACTCCTTGACCTGAACGGCTCTGACAAAATCCCTTACGGAATACCAGACCTTGAAACATCAGTCGCGGGATACGTAAACGCTACAGTATCAAGCGGAAAAACCTATACTGTAAAAGGATACACAG
>CAZJAE010000096.1:0-3692 GCA_964544205.1 uncultured archaeon | reverse complement strand
AATAGCTCTCCTAAACAACTCAATAAACTTCATCTCGCAAAACGGGGGATGCACAAGCGGAACAGTATACTCAAACGTTCCAGAAGCTCTAAACTTTGACGTAACACCAAACACAGTAAAGAAAGAATTTGTCGGAATAAGAAGAATAGTAATCACTACAGACGACACGCAAAACACTCCAATAGCAACAATATCAAAAACACCTTCAGCAAACACTACAGTAGGGACAACAACCACAACAACACAACCAGCACAGCCAAGCACAGCACAACCAGCACAGCCAAGCGCTCCAACGTCGCCAGCCGGAGGAAACACAGCAGGAAGAACGCCTCCAAACGCTCCAACACAACCAAGAGACTTAAACGCGCAAGCTCCTCAAGGACTGGCAAAAGCAGTAGAAACAGGCGAAATGTACTCAATGACATTCCTCGGACAGACAAACAACTCTCCAAGAATAGACAAAGCAATGGTGCTCAAAGAAAACCCAGCATCCTCAAGCTACAGATACTATAGAAACATAAAAATCTGCGCAGAACCAGGCGAATCACAATTCACAGGACTAGACCCAGAACTCGCATACGTGCAGGCAAACGGAGTACAATTCGACGTAGAAGTGCTGAACAGAGAAGCAAAAGAAAACAAAGGCGCTGCAAGACAAACACTCACAATCTCAACAGGAACAATGCACCCTGATGATTTAATAGCGGCAATTGCAGGGACATCAAGCTCAAGAATAGATCCGGGAAGATCTTATTATCTGACAGCTATGTGGGAAGGCGGACCTGATGCAATGAACCTTGAAGCTTACAAAAATGCGTTAATAAAACAAGGCAAACTCAAAAGTGCATCAATAGCCGGGGATGAGAAAAACGACTCAGTGTTTGATTCAGAAACAAAAGCAAAAGCATCAGCATTCAATAATTACATAACAATGTGCGCTCTTTCATCAGCAACATGCAACGGGTTTTTAGGGCCCGCAAATGCGGTGCTCGGAGTTCTTGGCGACTGCGGAGTGCCAGCAGTAACTTCGCTGAGAAGCGATATGTACGCAGCATACCCGTCAGCACGAGGAGTTGGAGACCTAATTTCAGGAGTAGCTAAGTCGGCAATAGGCGCATTAAATACATTGTTTGAAATGTTTGGGCTTGGAAAGGACATAATACCAACGAATATGTTTGAATCAGACCTCCTTTCAAAAGCTGTTCCGCAAGCATGGACCGAAGCGGACATTAAAACAAAAGTGCTTATTGAAGGAACTGCAGGAGGACTTGGAGCAGAAGCCCTAAGAGCGGCTCCTTTGGGATTCTCACGATTTGGAGGATCGCTAAACAAACAAAGCATTGAAGCATATTCAAAAGAACTCGGAGCCCTTTACGAAAAACAAATGCAGACGCTGCTTGAATCATCAATAAATCCGGGACTTGCTGCAGCCGAGAAAGATGCCATGAAGAGAACAGCAGAACAGCTGGCAAAAGAGTATGGACAGACAGTTGAGGAAAATCTTTCAAAGAACCTGCTTGAACAATACGATGCTGCTTGGAAAAGAAAAGGATTCCCTATTAATTTGGAGAAAAACCTGTACGCAACAGCAGTTCCTGAAACAGAAAAAGCAATACAAGAAGCGCTCACAAAATCAAAAATAAGCGCAGGAGACTTTTTAGCTAAAAAGTCAGCGGCGGGTCCGACAAACATTGAACGATTCTTTAACGGAGCATCAGTAACAGACATAAAATCCAAAGGACTTATAACCCCGGGAAGCGACCTTGAAGCAATCTTTAGCAAACAATTCAGTCTTGATGCGGGCACGTTTAATGCAAAAGTAATGGAAAAATTCAAAGCTGCTTCATACACTGATGGGGCATACATTACAAGAAGCTTCACTTCAGATGACTTAAGATTGGTAGTGGATGACCTTGTAGCAAACGAGTTAAAAGTTTCTGACGGGGTTGCGAGAAAACAGCTCGTTGACGACATATTAAGAAAAATTGCGACCGGCTCAACGACAACAACTGGCGCATATACTCCAAAGAGCTACACTGCAGCAGTAGAAACAATCTCAAAAGGAACAAGATTCTACTCAGGCGGAACTCCGCCGCAAGCTGTACTTGCAGACATTAAGTCTGCTGCGGATGATGTCCTGAATGCGCACCTTGTAAAAAGCGGCAAACTAACTGACTTCGCAAAAACAGCAGGCGCTGAGATGGACAAAGCCCTAACAGAAGCCATTGCGGGCGATGTTTCAAAAGTCGGAAAAGCGTCAAAATGGAAAACAGCAATGCAAGGAATATTTACAAAACGCTTTGGGTTAATGGCTGGCACAGGACTATTGTGCGGGGCAGTTTCAAACGCAATCGGGATGAATGCATACGATTCAAAGCTTGAAAACACAATAAAAGAAGAAAACAAAAAAATAGTTCAATTGCCTGACATAATAATTGAAAAAGGAAAAACATACATGCTAAAGAAAAGCGACAAAGAAGTAAACGGCAAAAATCCTTACTCAATGACAAAAGTTGCCAACGCTTCGGAACTGACAATCCCGGTTCTTGGAAAACAGCCTGAAAGACTAACAAGCCAGCCGGATGCTTCAAGCAAACTTCCTGAACAAAGACCTCTCACAGCATACCCTATAACAACAAACAGAACCACTGCAATAACGCTTGCTACAAAGAAAGAAGGGTCTGCATTCCTTAAAGCGAACGTTGGAACAAGCGTTGCAAAAATCCAGGACTCTGATCCTTTCGTAAGATTCTCAAATCCTGAATTCATAGCTATTGTATTCAAATACACTGGAACAATTGGATTTGACTGCAAGCAAAAACCTGCGACTGTGGATGCAGACACTGCAGTTTTGGGAGCAGAATCACTTGCAATCGCATTAGGGACAACAAAACTTGGCTTAAAAGAATACACAGCTGATGCAGTTAGCCAAGAATATGCCGGAAAAAGCACATGGCTCAGAGAGAAACTGACAACGGCTCTTGAAGCAAGGAAAAGCACAGGAAATGTAATCACGCTTGAATCTGCAAAGAAAGTATTCCCAAAAGCAAACACAAGCGACCTGCAGATATTTGTTGATGATGTGGGATTCTGGGAATTGGCTTATAAACAATCATCAAAAGAGGCTTCTGACTTTTGCCCGCAGTAACTCTTTTAGAGAGACGCTAGCGGCTCATCCAAAAAGCCGCGCCAGAAACGTTTTTTAATTCCAAACACCTCCTCTTCATGGATAGATTTTGATGAAACTAAAAGCTTTTTTTAACAGCCGCGGATTTAACATGTTCTCCGCAGTAGTAGCAGTGCTGTTGATAATGGCGGGCGTTGTTATAACAAGCACTCTCATCTCGACTGAAGAAAAAACCAACCGGCAGGTTTACTCAATGCTTAACAACTACCAGCTAACCGATGCGGCGGCAGTGGCGAGAGCAGACGCTCTTCAAAACTTTAACTACGCTTTTAGAGTACAAATGGAAAACTACCTGACTTACGACAAGTACGAAATGGGCGAGTACGGGGACGACGAGACAAACGGACTTGGGTTATTCACAATACGAACCGGTTCAGAAAACTTTACATTCGCCGAAATGAAAGCCGCTTTTGAACAAGCAGTTCTCCAAAAAAGCGGTCCCGGAGACTTTAACTCCGTTCTTGAATACGTTGCGGGAAACACGGTGAACCAATTCCAGGAAAGA
>CAZJAE010000095.1:0-3708 GCA_964544205.1 uncultured archaeon | reverse complement strand
GAACAGAGAAAAAGTACTTAAAATCAGTCTTGGAAGAGAAGAACTTCTAAGAAAAATAAAAACAACAAACTAGTTCTACAAAAAAACCATTAAGAAGAGCGGAAAAACCGCCCAAAAATTTTGAAAAAATCACGAAATGGAGAAGTGAAAACATGGCAAAGACATACTTAAGCGCAGTAAAATACGAAATACTCGCTAATTATGAAGTACAAGGGGTTGTGGAAAAACCTGACATAGTCGGGGCAATATTCGGACAATGCGAAGGACTGCTTGGCGAAGACATGGACCTAAAAGAACTGCAGCAAAGCGGAAAAATAGGCCGAATAGAAATCACGGTAAAAAAAGGAAAAGGAACGACAATGGGGGAAATAGTAATCCCAAGCTCGCTTGACCAGGTAAAAACAAGCATTCTTGCAGCAACTGTTGAAACAGTTGAAAAAGTAGGCCCGTTCGAGGCAAAAGTAAAAGTAACAAACATAGGAGACACAAGAAAAGAAAAAAGAGAAAACATAACAGACAGGGCAAAAGAACTCCTAAAAACAATGCAGAAGTTCGAAGGCGCGGAAAGCAACGAAATAGCCCAAAACATCAAAACCGAAATCAGGACAGAGAAAATAATCAACTACAACGGACTCCAAGCAGGACCAGAAGTTGACTCAAACCCTGAAATAATCGTTGTTGAAGGAAGAGCAGACGTGCTAAAACTATTAAAATTCGGAATAAACAACGCAGTAGCGATGAACGGAGGCAACATAGACGCGCCTCTAATCGGACTATGCAAACAAAAAGTAGTAACCGTACTAATAGACGGGGACAGAGGCGGAGAACTAAACGCAAAAAAACTCGGCTCGCTCACAAAAGTAGACTTCGTGGCAAAAGCGCCTGATGGAAAAGAAGTTGAAGAACTCGAGCAAAAAGAAATACTCCAGTCACTGAAAAGAAAAGTGCCTTTTGCAGAAGCATTCACAGGCAGAGAAGCAGCGCCAATGGCAGAAGACACAAGAATGGGATTCAGACCAGACTTCAGGCCAAGACACGAAAACAGAGGATTTGGAAGAAGAGACAATTACAGAGGAAACTTCCAGCAAAACGGATTCGCTCCAAGACACGAAAACAGAGGATTTGGCGGACGCGACAACTTCAGAAACTCCAGACCAATGAGGGGAGACAGGAGCTTTGGAAGAAGAGACAACTTCGGAGGCAACTTCAACCAGAGATTTGAAAGAAACGGCTTTGGACAAGGCGGATACATGTCAAACCCAATACAACAAGCCCCAATACAAGAACCAATACCTGAAGAAATAAAAACAATGCAAAAAGACTTCGACAAACTCAAAGGCAAGTCAAAAGCAAGACTGCTTGACGAGAAAAACAAGAAAATCAAAGACGTTGAAGTAAAAGACCTGCTTGAAACGCTACAAAAAAGCAAGAAAAAGGTAGGAACAATAATGTTCGACGGAATAATCACGAACAGACTCGTAGAAGCCGCAGAAAGCAAAGAAGTGACGACAATAATCGGGGTAAAAAGAGGAAACATCAACCCGCAAAAAGTAAAAACATACACAATGTAAAAAAACTAAGAATAAAGGAAGTGAAGGAAAAAACCTTCACTTTCAAACTTTTTTAAAAAAAAAACTATTTTTTCTTAAAAGGCCTCACAGCGTGCTCAACTTCTTCAAGCGGAATTATAATTGCCTTATTGAAAAGCAAAAACAAAGCCAGCATGAACACTGCAGCCCACAAGAAGAACCAAGCAATAGGCTCAACAAGCGCTGTCGCAGTCTGCCGAGTAGTCATGTTCTTCTGCATAGCAGGAATCTGAGCGCCAGTAAGCTCGTATAACGAAGACTTGCAGTCATCGTAGCGCATCTGCGCAAGCAACTGGTCGGTAGCAGAGAGGTTTTCAAGCTCCTTAACTCCCGAAAATTCAACACACTTGTTGAAATCGCGCACAGACTGCCATGAATCAAACATCACCGCAGCTGATTTAACCAGCATGAGCACAGCAATTATTCCAATGAAGACACCAGCTACCTGAGCCCACTGAAAATCCCGCGCGCCAAGCTTAATCAAAATTGTTTTGCGCAAAACATCACCTATGAGTAGTAAGCAAAAAACTGCTATATAAACCTTTTTACGGCAAAATAAAGCATGAATAAAAGCGGATTTGGCGGAGCTGTGGAAGAAGAGAATGAAAAAAGACTCAAGCGGGTCTTCATGAAGACATTTAAACAAATACAAAACAAAGAACTTGCGTTTAAAACAGGACTATTCAAAAGAAAGGAATACTTTATAGACATGAGCGAAAACAAAAAAGTAAAAAGCGTAATGATAATCCCTGGCGAAAAAATCGAAGAATACAAAAAATGGTGGGCGCAGAACCAAAACGCCGTAGGGTTTTCAATACTTGCCACAAACTACGGGGAAGAAGAAACGCGAATCGGGTGCTACGGAATGAACGCAGGCGCAATGCAAAAAACACTCGCAGGCGCGACAAAAAGAACGCTAAGCTACAGACTCGCAAAAAGAAGCAGAAAATAGTGCTTTTTTAAACATTACTCAAACTAAGTTAACTATCAAAATAGTTGGGCCGGTGGTCTAGCGGTTATGACATCACCCTTACAAGGTGAGAGTCGACGGTTCGAATCCGTCTCGGCCCACTAAAACTTTTAAAAAACACTCCCTGCCTCGGGCGCGCAAGCCCAGCAAGGATTATAAATCAATAAAACCTATTTTTGTCCATGCGAAAACTCCCTTTATTATTATTGATACTAATGCTATCCCTGCTGCTCCAAACAGTAGCTGCAGAAGAAACAATATACCCCACCACGATAGGCAAGCTGAACGCTGAAGTCAGCCTCTTTGGACAGGGAAAAGTCACAGGACTTACAGAAGGAGAAGAAGCAAAACTTGAAACAATAACTTTTCAGGAAAGCGAATTTCAAAAAGTTAAAATGCTCAAAGAAGAACTCGTCATAAACGGGCACATAATCCGCCCAAAATACATACTTGACGAATTCGGAAACAAGTACGCTGTTTTTCACATAAACGAAAACGGGGACTTTAACTACGAACTAAGAGCCGACATAAACACGAGCGCGTTTATCTTTGACATGGCGGACTACGCTCTAACAAACGCGCAGAACACAATGCTGCAATACACTGAACAAACAGACAAAATAGAAAGCGCGTCCACAGAAATAATGACGCTTGAAAAAAACAAAATATACTCAAAAACCTTCTTCTCAGTACTCAACGAAACTGTTGACTGGGTAAACGACTACGTTGAATACGCAAAAGGAGACGATTTTAGAAGATACTACCTGGAACAAAAATCAGCCGTGCAGACTCTCATAAGCAGAAAAGGAGTATGCGACGAGTTCGCAAACCTGGGCGCCGCGATACTGCGCTCAAAAAAAGTTCCGACACGAATAGCAATAGGAATAACGTTTGACGGACGCGAATGGGGAAACCACGCATGGATAGAAGTCCACGACCAAAACATGAACACAAGAGGAGTTTGGATACCATCCGACCCGACATTTAGAGAAGCGGCTTTTGTTGACGCAACACACATAAAAATGGGCGCATTTGACGATGTGTCAAACTCAAAAGCAAGATGCTACTACCCAAGCACCGCGACATGCTATTTAGACAACCAAAGCAAACTGCCGCAAGTAACGATAAAAAGCAAAGAATACTTTTCAA
>CAZJAE010000094.1:1380-3758 GCA_964544205.1 uncultured archaeon | reverse complement strand
AGCATAAGCAGCTTGACAGGGCGAAGACAGAGTTTTTGTCGATTACAAGCCATGAGCTTAGAAGCCCGATGACTCCTATGCGCGCACAGCTTCAGATGCTTTCTGAAGGTTATTTTGGCAAGCTTTCTGATAAGCAGAAGGAAGCTGTTGATATTGTTCTTAGAAACGCTTTAAGGCTTGACAGAATCATTATGGACTTTTTGGAGGTTTCAAGAATTGAAGCCGCGAGGTTGAAGTTTAACTT
The DNA here is from genome assembly GCA_964544205.1 of uncultured archaeon. Lineage (GTDB taxonomy): Archaea > Iainarchaeota > Iainarchaeia > Iainarchaeales > JAAZKV01 > JAAZKV01. The sequence continues at coordinate 3,514 of CAZJAE010000094.1, read as the reverse complement.
CGTCAAAGTGAGTCTTGAGAGTTATATTGAGTCGCTTGTCAAGGAAATGGACAACTTTTTGCCTGAAAAGAAAATAAAGCTTGCTCTCACAATGGATAAACTGCCTGTGATTGAAGTTGATCCTGACAGGACTATGCAGGTTTTGAGGAATCTTGTGAATAATGCGAAGAAGTTTTCGCCGGAGTCTTCAACGATTGAGATTAAGGTCAAACTTGGGAGTGATAATATTTTGTTCAGCGTGAAGGACGCCGGGATAGGCATTTCGCCTAAGGACCAGTTGAGGCTCTTTGAGCCTTTTTTCCAGGCTGAGCAGACGATGTATCGCCAGTACGGCGGAACCGGCTTGGGGCTTACAATCTGCAAGGGAATTATTGAGTCGCAGAAGGGAAAGATTTGGCTTGATTCTGCGCCGGGAAACGGGACTACATTTTATTTCACAGTGCCTTTCACGCCTACAAGAGAATTGAAGCCGATTAAGCTTTTGTTCTCGCAAAAAGAAGCTGTTGAGGTTAAGGTTGAAGCTTTGTTTAAGGAAATGCTCGGGCCTCTTGGAGAGAAGGAGTTCTTGGAGTTTGAGAAAAAGAACGGAATTACTAAAGAAAGCCTTTTGGATTATATTAAATACTTGGAAAAGGTTGGTATTATCAGCAAGAAGGGAGTTGTTCAGTTCTCTAAGGAGATAGAAGGTTACTTTGAGTGATGGCATGAAGATTTCGTATCTATTGGTTTTGCAGATTATTGCAATTACTCTGGTTATTGTTTTTGGAGTGTATTTTGGCTCTATGCGTCTTGAGGAAACCGCGCTTAATGAAATGGCAAGTTCAAGAATGGGTGCTGTTGAGATAGAGTTTGAAGAGTATTTGAATGAGAACATTCAGACGCTTTCATCCGTCAACCTACTTTTGATGTCAAACAAAGAACTCATGGACAGCCTTGTTTTAAGGGACCGAAAAAAAATCGCTGAACTTTCAGCCCCGATTTTTGAGAATTTGAAGGCAAGCAACAAGGCTGACAGGATGTATTTTATTCTTCCAAGCGGGGAAGTTTTTTTCAGGCCTTACGAGCCGGAAGAGTTTGGGGATGTTTTAACAAGGCAGTCTTTTTTGAACGCAAAGCTTTCTTCTTCAACAAGTTACGGTATTGAGGTCGGAAAGCATGATTTTTCGCTTAGGGCAATCTCGCCTTACTATTCAGGGAATATCCTTGAAGGGTATGTGGAGAGCGCAGTTGATGTTGATTCTCTTTTTTCCTCTCTTTCAGAAAAGCACGGGGATAATTTTGTTTTGTTTGTCCAAAAAGACAAGCTTGACAAGGAAAATTACTTGAATTACTTGGCTGAATCCGGTTTGAGGAATAATTGGGGTGATTTTAATTCATATGTGATGATTTCAAGGCTCTCTGATGACTCGATGCAGACTGAATGTTTTAATGAAAACAGTGTTCTTTCAGCGAGGTCTTCGGGCAATTATTCAATGACTTTCTCGAGCGGCAAGAAGCACTTTTCTTGCGGCGGGTTTGTTGTGCATGACGCTTTGAAGAACGAGGCGGGGGTAGTTTTAATTTCTTCTGACTTGACTAGCGAATCGCTTGTGTTTGATTCTATGAGGGAGGGCACGGTAATAATGCTTGCAGTCCTGCTTATTTTGGCTATTGTTTTCTCAATCCTTTCTTCGCAGTTCTTGTCAAACCAGCTCTTAAAACTCACAAAGAGAGTTGATGAGATTACTAAGGGAAAGCTTGAAGTGGATCTTGAGAAGAGCAACATTGACGAGGTTCAGTCGCTTACGGATTCATTGAACAGGATTCTTGCTAGTCTTAAGCTCGCCATTTTGAGGTCTGATTTGAGCAAGGAAGACATAGGGCTTGGGGAAGCCATTGATGCTAAAAAGAAGGCTGAAGCAAAAGCTCAGAAGTACTTGGACCTTACCGGGAGCATTATTGTTGCCCTTGACAAGGAAGGGACTATTACTCTTCTTAACAAAAAGGGGTATGAAATTTTGGGTTATGAGTACGGTTCTCTTGAAGGAAAGAATTGGTTTGATATTTCTCTTCCAAAAGAACAGCGTGAAAAGGTTTCGCAGGTATTTGCTGACTTGATGTCTCCAAAGACTGCAGGTCCTGACGAGAATGAGCA
>CAZJAE010000094.1:0-1370 GCA_964544205.1 uncultured archaeon | reverse complement strand
ATGTTGACGGTTCTGTTTTGACTAAATCCGGAAAAATAAGGCTTGTTAAGTGGCATAATTCAATCATAAAGGACGAGTTTGGGAATAAGATTGGGACTTTGAGTTCCGGAGAGGATATTACTGACATTAAAGCCGCTGAAGAGAGTGCAAAAGAGAGTCAGGAATTCTTTAAGCTCATTTCAGAGAATGCTGGGGACATGATTGCCATTATTGATTTACTGCCTTCGTTTAAGCACGTTTATGCGAGTCCTTCTTACGCCCAGCTTGGTTATACTCAAGATGAGTTGATTGGAAAGCCTGCTTTGTATTATGCTCATCCTGACGACAAGGCAAAACTGTTCAAAATAGCCGAAGCGTATATCTCAACTAAAGTAAAGTTTTGGGAGCGTGGAGCTAAGACTGAACCGATTAATGTTTCAGGGCGGTTCAAGGCAAAGGACGGCAGCTGGCACATGCTTGATATGCATGCTACTTTGACTAAGAATTACATTGTAATCGTTTCAAGGGATGTTACTGAAAAGCTCGCGCTTGAGAACAAGATTAAGGAGAGTCAGCAGTTCTTGCAGTCAATCCTTGACGGGGTTAGCACGCCTATGTTCTTTAAGGACACTAAAGGGGTGTATATCGGGTGCAATAAGAGTTATGAAGATTTTGTTATTGGGTTGAAGAGTTCGCAGATTGTGGGTAAAACCTCTCATGAGCTTTTCAAGAAAGAATATGCTGAAATGTACGCCTTGATGGATTCTGATTTGCTTGCGAATCCTGAAAAGGAGAGCGAGAGCATTGAAGTGCCAATGTTTTTTGCTTCTGACGGGCGCGTGCATGATGTTTTGCTTTCAAAGTCAATCTTCCTCGACCCTGAAGGAAAAGTAGGAGGAATAGTGGGTTCTGTTACTGACTTGGCTAAGGTTAAGAATATGCAGAGGCTTGCCGAGTCTTCAGAGATTAAGTTTAAGGAATTGTTCGAGAACGCTGCAGACCCTATTGTAATTATTGACTTGAAGGGAAACATTTTGGAAGCAAATCATAAATGCACTTTGTTCACAAGTTATAAAAAGTCAGAACTTGTGGGAAGAAATATTTTCAATTTTGGTCTTGTGGATAACAAGTCAAAGCCTATTGTTGCGGCAAGTCTTACAAAGATTTCTAACGGGATTGAAGTAAAGCCTTACAGGATTGATCTTGTGAAGAAGAATGGGAAGAAACTTTTAATGGAAGTTACTTCGTCGCTGATGAAGGATGATTCAGGAAGACCTACCGGTGTGATGGCGATAGTAAGGGAAGTGACTTGGAACTTTAAGAATGCTGAAGAATAAGTGGGCAGTGGGAGATTTGAACTCCCGACCGCACGATTATCAGTCGTGTGCTCC
>CAZJAE010000093.1:0-3769 GCA_964544205.1 uncultured archaeon | reverse complement strand
AGAATTTCAAGAAGAAGTAAGAAGAATACTTGAAGATTAAATAAAGAAAGGACTAATATCAGGAAGAGGACCGACTGGAGTTGCAGCTGCGGCAGTATACATCGCAGGACTCTTGAAGGGAGAAAGAAGAACGCAAAAAGAAGTCGCAAACGTTGCCGGAGTTACAGAAGTAACAATCAGGAACAGATACAGAGAGTTGAAGAAGAGACTCAACATCGATGTAGCGGCTTAATTTGGCCACAGAATAATTAAACGGCGGGGTAAAACCCGCCACCAACTATTTTTTAACAACAAACAATCCAAATTACTGCATGAGTAAAATGCCGGCAAGCACTATTGAATGGATTCTGTTTGAAGCAATTATTGTGATAGTTGCGCTCGTGCTAATCGCAGTGGCGCTGTCTTTTAGAAAAGGAAGCTATCCAAAAATCAAAATACCAAAAACAATCCCTTCATCCGGATTTAAATTCAGGCTCCAAAACATAGCAACGCTTCTAACCCACGACGGGCTGTTCCCAACCATTACGCTTTACCCAAACAGGCTCGAATACAGGCTCGTAAACGGGCACACTGTAAAATACGCAGATATTGAAAAAATAGAGGCAAAAAAATACCTCCTTTAAGGACAAACCCTCTTTTTGAAAATCAAGGGCAAGACGTGGGGATTCTACCCAAGAGACGTTTGGCTCTGCATGGGAAGAGAAGAGAACCTAAAAGAACTTGAGAGATTCTTAAAAGAAAAAATGAAAAAATAAAAGCCGGTGAAAAAACACGCCTCGGGCAAAAGCATGGCAAAAACTCTTTTTCTAAAAGCTTTTTAACAACAAAAACAGCATATTGATATGCGCCAAGGAATGAAAGTAAAAAGAGTCCTCCCATCATCAAAACAAAGAGTGTTTGGACTCCCGCCAAAGCAAGTCCTTGAAAAATTCTCCCGCGAGTACCCAAATCACAAAAACCAACGGCTTTACCTGCTCCCCGGAAAAGAAGAATCTGCCGTAATCAAAGCAGTGCTTCCATCAAAACAATTAATATTTAACGTCAAACAAACACAGGGAAAAGAACTTGAATTCCACCCTGCAGGCGCGTTTAATGCGGGATTCACGCACAGAGAAGTGTTTGGAATAGGCACTCCAAGAGGGGCGGGAATCGGGAGAGCCGCGCTGAGAACAGAACTCGCAATCGCAAGAAAACACGGACAAGACCAGCACATAGTTAACTCTCAGCAAAAATCAAGCACGCTCCTCTTCCTAAAAGAAGGATACAAAATAGACCCAACCACTAACAGACAGGCAATGGCGGTTACTGGAATAAGAACAGAAAAACAATTAATCGAGTTTTTGAAAAACCCCTCCACTCCTGAAGAACTAAAACACGGGTGGAATCTTGTAAGACAGATAAAACCAAGCAGAAAATAACCTTGAACAAATCAAAAAACTGCAGGGGAATGCAAAAAACAAGCATCTCTCCTCAATTTATATTCCTTTTCGTCTAATGTTATTGTATGAAGTCCCAATTATCGCAGTACTTTGATTCGGCAAAGAGAAACTGCATGCTCTGCCACACTTACAGAAACCTAAAACCAAGCGCGGACCACAAAGAAATGGCCATGACAAGCACTCAAAGGGCTTATGAAGCTCTAAAAGAAGCATTTGACGTTTTAAGAGCAGAAGACGCGAGCATTGAAAAACTTGAAAAAGTAAAAGCGGCAAAAGTGCTCTGCCTTGACGCAATAGACGCGTGCGGAACATGCGACAAGCAAAGACCAAGAATCAAAGAAGTGCTTATTGACATAAAGTGATTCAGGTTTTAAGCGAAAAACACCACTGATTCAGAGTTTTTTTAACAAACCAATCTTTAAATTAAACCAGCCCCGTAAATACTTATGTTAAAATCCCACATTCAAAGAATTCCTGAAGCGTGCAGAAAGCTTGTAAGAACACAAAAGGCAATCGCAATCAAATTATCCCCTCAAAGAAAAAAAAGGCTTGAAGCGCTGGCTAAAGCAAAGCGGGAAAGAGAAGCTGTGATAAAAAAGCACGAAACAGAGCGCGGAGTCCCGTTTGAAGTCATGGGGCATTTAGTTGACAAGCCAAGATACCCTACAGCAGAAACTGAAGCAATGAAAACTTACGGAAGAAACTTTTTGAACCAATTCAAGCCGTCAGTTGTCCGCGGGGGAGGAACAAGAATATACTTTGCGGGACTTGACAGCGGATACTACGAATCAGAAAGAGCAATCTCAATTAAGAGAGGACTTGACGCGCTCGCGTGGGTGAATCTGGGCTTTGAAAAAGGCACGCTGATAATCGAATCAATGCAGACAAGAAGAGCCGAAAGAAAAGCATTGAATGAATTTCGACGCTGCGCTCACGGAGTTCAGGCGCTTGACTATTTGCTGAAAGTGGCTGAAGACACTGCAATAAAATCAGGATACAGGGAGATAAAAATCAGAAACCCTCAAACCCTCCACTTTTACCCAAACCCTGTGCAATTAGAACACTTAACTAAAAAACAAATCCAAAGACAAATGAAAATCCTTTACCAAAAACTCGCAATAAGACACGGATTCAAAAGAGAAGGGCACTCATTTTACGTCAAACGGCTAACTTCCTGAAAAACTTGACGGAAAACGAATTTTTTATAGAACCGAACTTAAGTGAAGATATAATAATCAATGGAAGCAATTATTATTATCAAAGTAACAGAACTGAATTGACGGCAGAAAAATTATTCAATTATTGGCATTGGCGAGAATATGTTAATCGGCGGAATTGATGAAGCAGGAAGGGGCCCGTGCTTTGGACCCATGACTATTACACTCGCAATAGCCGAGAAGGAAGCTGAAAAAGAGCTCAAAAAAATGGGCGTAAAAGACTCAAAAGAACTCCTCCCAAACAAAAGAAAAGCGCTGATTGAGGGCATAAAAAACAGCATATTGGAAGAAAAAACGCAAATAATTGCGCCCATAGAAATAAACGATTTAATGACACAACATTCTTTGAATGAAATTGAAGCCCTTCGAATAGCCCAGATAATAAACGAAGTCAAGAACACGCCCGAAATTATTTATGTAGATTCCCCTGATGCGGTGAAAGGCGCTTTTGAGAAAAGAATACGAAAATACCTCTCAAAAGAAAGACAGAAAATCAAAATAATCGCTGAAAACAAGGCGGACGCAAACTACGTAATTGTAGGAGCCGCAAGCATTATCGCCAAAGTCACAAGAGACGAAGAAATTGAACAACTGACGAAAAAATTCGGGGATTTTGGAAGCGGATACCCAAGCGACCCCAAAACACAAAAATTCCTCGCAGATTATGTCGAGAAGAACAAAAAACTCCCCCCTTTTGCGAGAATATTTTGGAAAACCTGCACCGATGCGCTGGACAAAATAGGACAGCAAAAACTATTCTAAAAAAATAGACTTACTTTTTTTCTTCACAGGTTTTTTTGCAGGACTCTTTTTTAAAAGAGTTTTTTTAGGTTTTGACGCCTTCTCAACAACTGTTGGTTTCTTACCGCCTGCCTTTAGCGCCTTTTTTTCCCTGCGATTCTCTTTCTCAATCTCACTCGCTTTGAGAAGAACGTTTCGCTCAACTTCTTTTTGAGGCTCCTCCACCGCGCCTTGCGGGGCAGGAGTTTCTCCAAGCGCAGACTCGTCAAAACCAACTGCTTGTTTTTGAACAGGAACAGCAACAGGCTCTACAGGAGAGGCAGGAGCAATAGGCTGAGGAATGCTTGCAGTCGCAACAGCAACAGGCTGGGG
>CAZJAE010000092.1:1439-3789 GCA_964544205.1 uncultured archaeon | reverse complement strand
AACCCAATAGAATCATTAAAGACATTCCTCCAAAGCCAAGGAAAACAAACGCTACAAGCGAAGGCCAGAAGAGCGGCTGAAGAATCGGAACAGAATAAACAATCGGCATCGTTAAATAAAAAACTGCCCCAAGAACAATAGCTGAGAACAGCAGAATAGTCGCCCTCTTGTGCAAAGAGATTTTTTCCCCAAGCTCTTTTTTTCTGTGATAAAACCAATAATCAACCCCGGTTATTCCAAAACCAAGAAACATTCCCCCAAGACAAACATACTCAAACCACTTAGCATGATGAGCCATACTCTTGATGAAATTAATAAAGTGCCTCGTCTTCATCATTGTGAGAATATACTTCCAGATGAACGGCTGGGCAAAGTCAAACCTAAGCCAAAAAGCATTAATCGCAATAACCAAACCGCCAATCCACAAAACCCACTGCCAGGAACCGCCGGCATCAAGCGAAGAAACCAAAAAACCAAGCAAAAATAAAGCAATTCCTATAAGCACGAACTTGTTAAGCTCGGAATTTGAAGGCTTGACGTAAGGAACAATTTTTTTCTTCTTAACCTCTGCTTCCCTTCGCTTAAAATGCGCCCGAGCGCCAGCAGAAACTCTCTTCACAGCCTCTTTTTTCATGTAGAAAAATAGGCTCTAAAAGGTTATAAACTAACCTTTTATTTTCTCCCAAAAAAGAAAGAAAAGCGGATTGTTTTTCGCAATAGAAAGTATTTAATTGAATGAAAACAGAGTTTACTTATGCCTTACAAATACGCTAAATTTGTTTTAGAAGCAAGAGCGCTTTGGGCGAAAAAACCAAGACCGCTTAAAATAGACACTGCCCAGCACGGCAGAGCAAAAATAGTCCACCAAAAAACTATTTACGAGAAAGGAAAAGCAAAGGGAGTTATTGCAAGATTAAAACACGCTGTGTCGCACCCAAACGCAGAAACAGTCACTTTATTTTATTATCCAAGACCCGAACACATACCAGCGTTTGGAGCCGCGGCGCGCTATACAACTCCAGGCTCTCCGGGACAGCACTACCCCGGCTCTGTTGGCTCAATTGAGTTTATCCAGCGAAGAAGACAAGGAAAAACAGAAATAATGATTGATTATATGCAGGCGCACTTTAAGACGATTGAAAAAGGAAAAGCGGCGGAACTCGCAAGCAGCGCAAGACTTACCCAAGGAGCATTGCCCCGCTCGCTTGCTACAGAATACGGCGGCTGGAGAACAAGAGTCCTGCAGGAGATTTTTGGAAGAGCCAAATCAAAAAAAGCCGAAGTAATTTTGAGCGATTATGACCCGAAGAGATGGCCTTCAAAAGAAAAATCAATCAACGCGAGACTAAAAGTATTTACTGAAGTTGCTGAAAAGAACGGTTACGTTGTAGAAACCAAAATAAACGAGCATTACGGAATGCCGAACAGGGAATTTGAAGCAAGAGCAGTTCTAAAAAAATAACACAAACTAATGTGCAACTAAAATGAAGCGCTTATTCAACTTTTACTCAACTTTGCTTCCCACAGCAAGGTCTTTTTGAGGCGAGAGGAAAGCCACCTTAGTATCGTTTCCCTCAACAGCGGCAAGAATCATTCCGTTGCTTTCCACTCCGCGGATGCTTGCGGGAGCAAGGTTAGCGACAAACACTGCCTTTTTGCCCTTCAAGTCTTCTTTAGAGTAATGCTTTTTGAGTCCAGCGACGATTGTCCTATTCTCCGCCTCGCCCAAATCAACCGTGAGGACGAATAACTTGTCGGCTTTCGGGTGGTCGGCGACATCCACAATCAAACCAACTCTCAAATTCAATTTCGCAAAGTCATCATAAGAAACTTGGTTAAGCTTTTCAATATCGCTAAGCCCCGCGCAATTCCCTTTTGACTCTTTTGACTCGACTTTTGGTTTGTTATTTGATTCAGCCACTTTACCGCCTCCGCCGTTCGCAGTTTCCTTAGCTAATTCAACTTTCTTAAACAAAATATCTGCTTTTTTTACGTTTGAAACCTTCAAAGGCTTTTCCAATTCTTCAAGACTTACTTCAAAATTAAAAACTCCCGCAATTTTTTTGGAAGTATTTGGAGTAAATGGACTTAGAAGAATTGCAATATCCTTAATTGCATTGCTTGCAGTCCACAAAACCAATTTATCGTGAGTCTCCCAAGGCTTTTTTGACTGAACAAACTCATTAACCTTATCCACTAAGCCAAAAATTTCCCCAAGGGCTTTATCAAACTGGTAATTATCAATATGCTTCTTTACAGACTCGCTTACTTCCTTTACAGCAAAAGCAGATTTGGATTTTTTATCCTCTTCAAGCCCGTACTTTTCTGCAAGAGTAGATACCCTGCTTAC
>CAZJAE010000092.1:0-1429 GCA_964544205.1 uncultured archaeon | reverse complement strand
GTAAGTGTTAATCAAATAATCAAGGTCCATAGCGTTTCCGGCAGATTTTCCTATCTTATTTCCCCCAGTGCTCCACCAACCATGGGCAAAAACGCATTTTGGCTGTTCAATACCCGCAGAGAAGAGCATTGCCGGCCAAATCACTGAGTGGAACCACAAAATATCCTTCCCAACTAAGTGCACGTTGCACGGCCAGAACTTGCCAAACTTTGCCTTGTCGTCCAAATACCCAATTCCTGAAACGTAATTAGTAAGAGCGTCAAACCAAACATACGCCACGTGACTCTTATCAAACGGGAGCTGTATTCCCCAAGACTGATTAGTCCTTGAAATGGACAAATCCTTAAGCCCTTCCTTCACCCTGTTCACAATCTCATTCCTCTTCTCAACAGGAAGAATGAAATTAGGATTCTTTTTGTACAAGTCAAGCAATTTATCCTGATAATTGCTTAATTTGAAAAAGTAGGACTCCTCCGCCATTTTCTCAATGGGACGCTTGTGAATCGGGCAAACACCGCCCTCAGCATCCTTTTCAGTGTAATACGCTTCGCAGTCCGAGCAGTACAACCCCTCGTACTTGCCTTTGTAAATATCGCCTTTTTTATGAACAACACCAAGGATGTACTCAACAAACTTTTTGTGATCCGCGTCGCTTGTTCTAATGAATCTGTCGTACTTAATGTCAAGCCTCTCCCAAGCACTCTTAAACTGGGGCACAATCTCGTCCAAAAACTTCTGCGGAGACTTGCCTTCTTTTTCCGCAGCCTTAATCACTTTTTTAGTGTGCTCGTCAGTGCCTGTTAAGAAATAAACTTCATCCCCTTCAAGTTTATGCCACCTTGCTAGAATATCCGCAGCTATTGTAGTGTAAGCCGAGCCAATATGCGGTTTGCCTGAAGGATAGTAAATAGGAGTAGTCACGTAAAAAGTCTTTTTAGCCGATGATTTTGGAGCAGAAGCCTTTTGTTTAGAAGATGCGCTTGCCTTAGGCACGAGTACTCACCACAAATATTGACGATTAAAGAGTATATAAAATAATCATTTGAATGAATGTGAAATTTGTTCAAAGCAAGAAAAAGCATTGGAGGGAGATGGAAAGCCCCTTGTTTAGGGGGGCTTTCTTTCCCGTTAAGAGGGGTAAGAGGGGATCTCTTACCTGTTTGAAACTATACTACTTACCTTATGAAGTCCAAGTCAAGGTCGCTGTCTCTATAAGATCTTCCGCCTCTTGACTGTCCTTGTTCTTTACCGCTGAATTTTCCTGGAGAAGCCTTTATGTAAGGGCTGTGAACTCCTGTGAAAATACAGATAACTTCGAGCTTGTTCTCGAAAGTTGGGTCAACTCTTGCCCCCCAGATTACAACAGCTTTAGGGTCAATCTTTTCTGTTAGCATTTCACCAACAGCGTTAGCTTCTCCCAAAGTTAAGT
>CAZJAE010000091.1:0-3889 GCA_964544205.1 uncultured archaeon | reverse complement strand
AGAAACAGCCTTTGAAGAAAAAGAAGGGCGAGGATGAAGAGGAAGGGGAAGAGATTGAGGACATTGAAGAGAATTTATTGAATGATTTGGACGAGAAGTGAAGTGTTTTTATGGATGAAAAGGTTCCGAGAAGAATGATGCGTTTTTACAGGAGCGCGGAGCAGAAGAAACAACAGTATAATGAGGAGAGCTATTCAGCGCCTTACAGGGAAGAGGCTAATCAAAATTATTCTCAGCAGAAAAGCAGGCAAAAAGAAGAGGAAAATGAGTCCCCTACCGGCAGAAACATTCTAAGCCACATTCCTACCATGGATTATGAGGATGTTAATCTTGAAATGGACCAGAAGAACGCTGAAGAGTTTAGAAAAATCCAGCAGAAGAACCTTGAAGAAAAACTCGCGCTTAACGAGATTGAAAAGTTTAAGAGGGAAAATAAGAGGCTCCCTGATGAGAAAGAATCGGATAGAATTGCTGAGAATCTCTTTACCCAGCTTAAGAATTCAAATGTTAATGAGCTTTATGGAAAAGAAACCGGCGCTGAGGCGCCTGTTGCGTCAAGGAGCGGTAGGCGGGGGAGAAGGGGAGAGGAAGAGAAGAGCATCCCGCAGGAAGCAAGACAAAAAGCACCTGTTTCAAAATCTGAAGAAAGCGGTCAGGCTATCGGCGATATTAAGGATATTTTGGGCGAGGGCAATAAGCAATCCGGTTCTAAGAAGAAGAATTCCGAGGATGAGTTTAGTTTGGATTTAGGAGAGGGAGAAAGCATCGGCGAGGGAGAGGATATTTCAAGCATTGAGGATATTAAGGATGATGACGCTAAGGACCTCGAGCTTGAAGACAAGGAAGAGTGTCCTAATTGCAGCAAGGAGACTGACAAGGTTTTGTATTGTCCAAACTGCGGAGCTGCGTTTTGTGAAAAGTGCTCTAAAAAACAAGGCGACTTTTATTTATGCCCAAAATGTGGGACAAAAACTTCTAAATAAAACCCCTAAATTAGAGATTCTCAAATAACTTTCTTTAAGGCGTCCCGCCAAGGGGAGTTATTGGAATAATATTGCAGTCAAAAGTGGATTCTCTTAGAAGAGGGTCTGTTTCTTCGGATTTTGCCACAATATCATCAGTTGCTTGGGTTCTTTTAGCCACCCACAAGTCAATTCCCATCAAGTAATAAGTATAGTTTCCGGTAAAGTCGCTTAGCGCTATTCTCCCCACTGACGAATCAACCCTGCCAACGTAAGGGAAGATGAATTTTTGCATCACGTTCTCTTGAATCGGGTTGCAAGCGTAATAAGTTCGTTCAACGCTCAACTGGGGGTCTCCTGGAGTTGGAGTGCAAATCCCGTCACAGCAGTCGCCTGTGCATTTTCGCGTTGCAATTATGAATGCAAGGAATTGTTTTCCTGAAGTGTCCCCGCCTTCTTTTTTTATGTAAAACACGTAATCAATCGAATCATCAAAGGGTTTTAGCACAGAGTGAATAGTGTTCGCAATCGCAGTTTTTGTCGAAAAACTCACTTCTTTGTTCCTCGCATAATCTTCTTTTATCATTGCAAGCATATAGTCAAACTGCGCAGGATTGCTTCCGGTGCTTGTTACGGAGTGAGAAGACACTCCTGTTCCGTCACGCATTACGTTAACGTAGGAGATTACTTTAAGCGAGTCCATTGAAAAGTCGGAAGCGTAGAACGAATTTAGAAGGGTTTCTGTAGAAGTTCCGTAATTTATTGTGAAATAAAACAAACCGGTGCACACTATCGCCACTATTGCAATGAAAAAGAGCGAATCGACAAGCGCGGCTTGTCCCTTCTGCCCTGCACGCTGTAATATTGAGTATTGATTCATTCCCAAACCACCATCGCCATTAATCCAGGTATTATCAAGTGGGATGTTGTTGTGCCAAGAGTGAATCCGTATTGAACCGCAACAGGATAGAATCTAACCTGGTATTTTTTCTTCGACCCGGCTGCAAACGGCTGGGCGCCTACTTTTCTGTACTCGCAGTAAAATGGTTTTGGCGAGCCGTCAGACTGTGAAATGGATTTTAAGAGAGTCGCTGAAGTCGGGTCCATTGTGGGCGAAGAAGCTGATATGCCTAAAAAATCAGCCATTATGACGCTCATATCTACATCAGAGTCATAAATTGCGGCTATGAAGTTATTCGGGTATCTCTTCATTTTAAGCGATTTGCATTTTTCTTCAAACCAGTCAACGCCTAAAATTAGCGAGTCGCCTTTTAGTTCTCTTGCAACAGAAGTCATTTCGGTCTGCTGGTTTAAGAGAGCGTTTTTCGTGTTGTAAGTATTAAGCGCGAGCGTAAAAGTCGTGAAGAAGAGGAGAAGCGAAACCACTATCGGGACAAGGGATGGGAGATCGTCCCCTATCGGTCCTATAAATCCCTTCATTGAGGCGAATGGTTTTGACTGTCGGCGCATAAAAACACTGCGTAGAGAATAAAGCTTCTTTATTAATAATAGTTTTCTTCAGGGGAAAAAGAAGCCATGTTGAAAAGAAGACAAAAAACAAAAAAACAATTTGGATGCACAGTATTTTTTTACGGCGTGTACATTCCAACGCTTGTTGTAACATACCCTACGTTTGCGCAGTCATTCCACCTGAAGTTCTTTGAGCGCTCAATTTCTGGACCTAACTGGGTAGTAACGTTAAAGCATGAAGGCAGAAGCGGATTGTCCGCATTTAAGTTGCCTGTGTATTCTTTTGAGAGTTTATAGCACCCCACTCTTAGAATGTTGTTTAAGCAGTTGTTTGACTGGCTTTCTTTTGCAGTAGCGCAGGGTATTATGTAAATAGTTGTTTTGCCGTCTTCCACTTCTTTTAGGGCTACAAATGCATCCGGAGAAGAGGCTTGAACTTCGTTTAAAGAACCCGCTCTTGGGTAGAGTGAAATAAAGTCCTTATTGTAGTGAACATCGGCTATTCCTGTTAATTCCCTCAAAAAGTTGGCGTCAATCAGTACTATTTTCGCGTCGGTAAGAATAGCTTTTGTTGCTAAAACGTTCTTTGTTTGGTTCTGCCTTGAAGACGATTTGTGCTCAACCACCCTCATTATCAGCTGGTTTTGTTCGTTTCCAAGCGAAGCGTCGCCAAAGCTCTGTTTTGTCATTTCAAGGTCGTAATAAAGAGGAATACCACCAATCCCGTAATAGAACCTGTCCTGAAGAGAGGTAGTCTTAAACGAGCAAGTCAAATCGCTGTTGAGCTGGTCGGAAACAATCCTTGCGTTTGTGAGGAGCATGTTGTTTGCGTCCTGGTGAAGCCCAAGAGTTACAATAAAATTGTAAAACAAGAGCGCAACTACCGCTACTCCTACCGCAAAGAAGAGCATCTGCATTTTTCCAAGAACAAATCCAAGCACTTAACTTCACCTTTCTAATTCTCCAAAAAAATAAATCCCATCACAAATTTATCATTTACTCTGAGTACATTATGCAAATCCTAGGAGAACCTGTGAGGGCTGACATGTTTCTTATCAAGTATTTTCCTTTATTTAAATCATCCTTGTTCGGGTCAATTACTCTATACCCTTGGGGAACGCTTCCGCACTGTTTTGAATCGCTCACAAACCCCATGTATTTTGATTTTTCAATGCAGAGGCTTGATACTTGGTTGTATGGGAAAGAAGTCGGGTTTGTGTAGACAATCATTCGGCACTCGTCTTCAGGATTGTCGCAAAGCGCTCCGCAAAGCGACATGTTTGTGATGTAATTAATCTTAAGCGAAGAGTCTTTTGATTCAAAGCAGTCCTCGTCAGGGTAGAATGCGAATGAGTACTCGCTCCCGTTAGCCGCGGCTTCTATCCCTAACTTGATTTCTTTAAGAGAGGTTTCTATGCTTGTCTTTGCCTGGTTTGAGCACCCCGCGCCAAGAACCG
>CAZJAE010000090.1:0-3935 GCA_964544205.1 uncultured archaeon | reverse complement strand
CAGCAGAACACGCTGACATAGGTTACCAGATTTGGACAGGCGGACTCGACCTGTTAAAAGACGACGAGAACCTGACTGACCAGAAATTCAACCCGTTCAAAAAAAGAGTAACCGCATCGCTAAAACTAAGAAACAAAGCCGAAAAAGAAACCGGTGAAAGAAAATCCTACCTAATCAACGTAACCGCTCCGACAGTAGAAGAAATGATTGAAAGAGCAAGATACGTGAAGAAAGAAGGCGGAGAATACGTAATGATAGACATTATTGCTTCAGGATGGACTGCGGTGAACAGCCTAAGAGAAGAATGCGAAGACCTCGGGCTGGCAATACACGCGCACAGAGCAATGCACGGCGCAATGACGAGAAACCAAGACCACGGATTCTCAATGAACTGCGTGTCAAAATTCTCAAGACTCATCGGAGTAGACCAGCTCCACATAGGAACAGTGTTTGGAAAACTCGTAAGCCCAAAAGAAGAAGTGCTTGAGTGCCAGAAAAACTTAACACAGGCAAAAGTAAAAGCCGACAGCACCCACCACTACCTCGACCAGGACTGGGCAAAACTAAACGACGTGTTCCCGGTATCAAGCGGAGGACTCCACCCAGGAATAGTAGACAAAATAATGGGGCTTTTAGGCACAAACATAATGCTCCAGCTCGGCGGAGGAGTGCACGGACACCCAGACGGGAGCCACGCAGGAGCAGTAGCAATGCGAGCCGCGGTAGAAGCAGTGCTTGACAAAATCAGCGCGGAAGAAAAAGCAAAAACCTGCCCGGAACTAAAAACCGCATTAAAACAATGGGGACACTCACTGCCAAAATAAAAAAATCAAATACAAAAATATAACTCTTACTCGCCTGCGGAGCAAAAACGCAGGCAGAGAACTATTTTTTAAACAAAAACAATATAACTTTCATATGCTGGCGCGAAACAGAGCAAAGGATATTCGAAAAGCAAGAAAAGTACAAAAGAAAAAATTTGAAGTCGAGATAACTCCTCCTGAAACAAAACAAGACTTGGGGTTTGGAATATACACTAAAAGCGGACCTCGAATCAAAGTTGGATTCATCAACAGGGGGCACAGAGAATCATACATAAAAAGACACGGCGTATTTACTTCTGCGCTAAAACAATTCGAAGCAGTGGAAAGACTTGAAATAGCAAAGGAGGGCTTTGACGCTTACAGGAACGCAAGAATAGCAATGATAAAAGAAGACCACTTAAGGGACGGAGCAATCGGAACTATGCCAAACATAAAATTCCTCCAAACACTCAAAAAACCTCACTTCATAGATTATGCAAAACAATACGACTCGGCAGTCGCGCTCCTAAAAAGAGGATACTCGCTCACGCCAGTAAGCTTTGAAGCGCTAAAAGAGCTAAACCCAGGGCTGAAAAAGACAAGAACTGAAGTGATAAAGTTCTTAGAGTCCAATTTGAAGAGACTTGAAAGAATAAAGTACACAAACAGGGCTCTCTTAGTCCTCGTGAAGCCTTTGTAAGAAGCAAAGCGGTTAATTTTAGAGCAGAAAACCCGAGCGCAAAGTTCACTAAGCTTAAGGAAAAGGTTTATTAAGAAAGTAAGTATTAGTTGTAATTGGCGTTTTTGCCTTAGAAATAGGTTTGAGGGTGATTAAATTGAGTCTAAGCACATTGACTTTTGGAAGCATGAACAGCATTAATGCGAGTTCGCACACAAAAGGAAAAGTAAAAGTAATAAAAGCAGAAAAATTTGTCGGAATGGACGCGGTTTGCGTAATAGCAAGACTGGTTGACGGCGCTGTCGCAAAAAAAATGAGGGTAAGCGGAAAAAACGCGACCCAGATAATAAGCGTAGAATCAAAAGTAGGCGACGGATACTGCACAAAACCAGGCGCTCAAGTAGTGCTAATGATTGAAGGAATAAACAAAGAAGATTATCCTGAAGGCGCAGAAATAGCATTTGAAAAAGGCGCCGGCGAAGAAGCAACAAAATCAAAAGGCAGACTAATTATCGCTTAAACAAGAGGCAAAGACGCGGGAAATTGCGAAAAAGCAATTCTCGCGAAACCACCCTCAAAAAATCTTCTAATAAAAAACAATCCTGTTTTGAAACGTTTTTTGGCAGACAGAAAAGCTAATTAAATCCAAAAACAAATAACTCCCTGATGAAACAAAACAGATACCAGTATGCCCAAAGCCATCAAGAAGAAAACAAAAATTCCTGGGTGGCTGAATACAAACACGAAAATAACTGGCTTTACTTATTCGCATTCGGGCTATTGATAGTACCGATGGTTTTAGGAAACCAATTAATTATCGGAACCATTGTAAATGCCCTGCTAATAGGCTCCGCGGTTAAATTCAAAACAAAAAAAGTATTAATCTTATCAATAATTCCGAGCATTGCCGCCTTCTCCGCAGGAATACTATTTGGAAACCTAACCCACCAAGTCCTGCTAATGATGCCATTCATCTGGGCAGGAAATATTGCGCTAATGCTCGTCGTAAAAAAACTATTCGCAGAACAACGCAAGAACTATTTTTACACGCTCACGGCAGGAGCCACTGGCAAAACAATAATCCTATTCGCTTCAGCGCTAATGCTGACAACCGCGGGACTTGCCCCAATAATCGTCTTGACCGCTTTTGGAATAATGCAATTCGCTACTGCAATTGCCGGTGGAATAATATACTTTGGCGCCGAAAAGATAGCAAAAAGAATCGCTTAACACTTCGGCAACGCGTTGAAAAATTATTTTAACTCTCTGCGTTTTTTGAGCTGTTCTTTCTCATATTCTTCAACCTTCTTTTTGATTGACTCAAGCGCCTTATCACCAGGCTTGATGTGCGAGTTCTTCAAAGCTTCGCCAAGAGAAGAAGACGCGCCGCCATAATTATGCCCCGGCCAAAGCCTAAGCGAATGATTCAATGTGAACAAATAATCAAGCGTCTCTCTCAAAGCGTCATCATCCCCGCCATAAGCAGTCGTTCCGACTCCTTTAACAAAAATAGTGTCTCCAGAAAAAATATTTCCTCCAATAGCAAAACACACGCTTTCAGGAGTATGCCCTGGAGTATGAATCACAGTAATATTCAATCCGGCAACGCTAAACTCTTCAGTCTCCCCAACCTCTCCCGGCGAAGGAGAAAACACGGGAACTTTCTTTGAAACAAAATGCTGCATGAGTTCAGTGTGATCCGGATGGGCGTGCGTAAAAATCTGCATTTTTATATCAAGCCCGTAATCGCTAACCGCTTTTTCAATCGCAGACAAATCACCTGTAGGGTCTATAAGAACCGCTTCGCGAAAAGAAGGCGCTTTTGTCACAAGATACGAAAAATTATTGTCAAACCCCCCGACATGCACTTGAATTACTCTTACCATAAGAATTATATCCAGCAAAAGCATTTTTATTTTATGGAGTTAAAAACACTCGCGTGGGCAGTATTCGTTTCAGGCGCGGTTTACTTAATAACATCAACAATATTTACATTTGTTTCGGGATTAATATCCCCAGCCGACATGCTCTCGCTCCCCGGAACACGCCACTACAACGACCCGATGCTGGCAGGATTCTTTTTGTACGGATTCGTTCTTGCATTTGGAGCAGTCCTGTTATACCACTTGATAAAACTAAAAGGGACAATCCTTCAAAAAGGAGCGTTCTTTGGAGCACTTATGTGGGTGGCAGTAACTTTATCCTCAAACTACATTATTTTCACTACAATGATATACCCTGAAGGATTTTACTTAAACAGCTTAATATTTGGGCTTTTGAACTGGGTAATAATGGGGATAGTAATAGCATGGGCAGTTGAAACAAAATAAGCTTCACAACCAAAATTTTGCCCGACAGAAAACAAATAAAAACCTTCACAATACCACTTTTCTAATAAAGCCGGCAAAGCCGCAAAAATAATGACAAAGAAGCCTCTTTCGTCCAGCGGTCTA
>CAZJAE010000089.1:0-4004 GCA_964544205.1 uncultured archaeon | reverse complement strand
CTTCCGGACTTGATGCGCTCACAATATCGCTCAAAGCTCTTGGATTAAAAGAAGGAAGCGAAGTAATAGTACCATCAAATACTTACATAGCGACGATCCTCTCAATAGTGAACGCAGGGATGAAGCCCGTTCTTGTAGAGCCTGACATAAAAACTTACAATATTGACGCGAAACTAATCCAAAAAGCAGTGACCAAAAAAACAGGCGCTATAATGCCAGTGCACCTTTACGGAAAAGCATGCGAAATGGACGCAATAATGGAGATAGCGAAAAGAAATAATCTAAAAGTCGTGGAAGACTGCGCCCAGGCTCACGGAGCAAAGCAAAAAGGAAAAAAAATAGGGACCTTCGGCGACTTTGGAGCGTTTAGCTTTTATCCTACAAAGAACCTCGGCGCTCTTGGAGACGCGGGGGCAATAATTACTGATGATGATGCTCTTGCAGAAACCGCAAGAAAAATGAGAAACTACGGTTCAATTGTGAGGTATCACAATGAAATAGTTGGGACAAATTCAAGACTTGATGAAATACAAGCCGCATTTTTGAGAGTAAAATTAAGAAAACTTGATGAAATAAACTCCCACAAACGCGAACTTGCAAAACTATACCTTGACGGGCTTTCAAATAAATTCATACTTCCTTTTGTTCATCCTGATTATTTTGACGTTTATCACATATTCAATATAAGGCACAAGAATAGAGACGCGCTTAAAGAATACCTGCTAAAAGAAGGCGTGAAGACAGATATTCATTACCCAATTCCCCCGACAAAACAAAAAGCAATGAAGGGAATAATTGACAAATATAAGTGCCCAATCTCAGACGAGATACACGCAACAACTCTAAGCCTCCCGGTTTCATATTTTCACACAAAAGAAGACATAAAGAAAGTTATCGAAGCGGCGAACCGCTTTGGGGGCGATTAAAATGAAGGGAATAATTCTTGCCGGCGGAAGCGGAACAAGACTCTATCCGCTGACTCACGTGTGCTCAAAACAACTCCTGCCAATTTACGACAAGCCGATGATTTACTACCCTCTTTCAGTTCTAATGCTTGCTGGAATAAGAGAGGTTCTGATAATATCTACCCCGCAGGACACGCCGAACTTTGAAAAACTCCTCGGCGACGGGACGCAAATAGGAATGAAGATAACCTACTCGGTTCAAAAAGAGCCTAAAGGAATTCCGCAGGCATTCACAATAGGTGAAAAATTCATCGGAAAAGATTCTGTATGTCTAATACTTGGCGATAACATATTCTGCGGAGAAGGATTTGTAAGCATGCTCAAAAAAGCGATACACATAAACACCGGAGCTTACATATTCGGCTACTTTGTTTCCGATCCGGAGAGATTTGGAATAGTTGAATTTGACAAGGATCATAATGTTTTAAGCGTGGAAGAAAAGCCAAAACAACCCAAATCCAATTACGCTATTACTGGATTGTACTTTTATGACAATTCTGTAGTTGAAATAGCAAAGAACATAAAACCATCAGCGCGGGGAGAAACCGAAATTACTGATGTTAACAGAGAATACCTAAAGAAAGGAAAACTAAAAGTGGAGCTTTTGGGCAGAGGATTCGCATGGCTTGACACAGGAACTCCAAAATCGCTTAACGAAGCCGCCAATTACATTGAAATAATTGAAACACGCCAAGGACTCAAAATTGCATGCATCGAAGAAATAGCGTACCTCAACGGGTTCATAACAAAAGAACAACTCGTTGAAATCGCGAACAAAATGAAGAACAGCGAGTATGGAAAATATCTTCTAAAAGTTGCAGGGGACTGATTTTATGCGTCTATTTGTTACAGGCGGGCTCGGATTCATAGGCAGCAATTTTATAAGAAAAATAATGCATGAAACCGATTATGAGGTTGTAAATTACGACAAAGTAACTTATGCCGCAAACCCGGATAATCTCTTGGACTTTTCATCAAATAAGCGCTACAAGTTTGTGAAAGGAGACATTTGCGATGCGAAAAGCGTCAAAACTGCTGTAAAGGACTGCGATATTATACTAAATTTTGCCGCTGAAAGCCATGTAGACAGAAGCCTTGCGGATTTTGCTCCATTCATGGAAACAAACATAAAAGGCACAACAACTCTTTTGACTGCTGCGCTTGAATCAAAAGCCGATTTATTTATCCAGATATCAACCGACGAAGTGTACGGACAGATTCTTTCGGGATCTTTTACTGAAGAGAGCCTCCTTCAGCCAAGAAATCCCTACAGCGCGTCAAAAGCAGGCGCGGAAATGTTTGTGAACGCGTTTAAAGAAACCTACGGGCTTCCAACAATAATAACGCGCTCTTCAAACAATTACGGGCCGTACCAGTTCCCGGAAAAAGTCATCCCGCTTTTCATAACAAACCTTATTGAAGGAAAAAAAGTTCCTCTTTACGGCGAAGGAAAGCAGGTAAGGGAGTGGACTCATGTCGACGATAATTGTGCAGGAGTAATGTTTGCCATGGAAAAAGGAACAAAAGGCGAAATATACAACATTGCTTCAGGGGAAGAACTTGCAAACGTTGACCTGACTAATAAGCTCGTAAAATTAATGGGTTACGGTCCTGAAATGATTCAAAAAGTTGAAGACAGAAAAGGACACGATTTTAGATACTCTCTTGACTCGTCAAAAATACGCTCGCTTGGCTGGGAACCAAAAATAAGCTTTGAAGAAGGGCTGAAACAAACCGCTGAGTGGTACAAGAAAAACCATTCTTGGTGGAAAAAACTAAAGGTGTCAAAGTAATGCCTTCAAAACAATCCGGGCCGAAGATTTCCGTAATAACAGCTTCTTATAACAGCATGACTGGAAACTACAATATTGAACGCGCAATAAGAAGCGTTCTTTCACAGAATTATCAAAACATAGAACTTATTGTCATAGACGGCGGGTCAAAAGACAAAACCGTTGATGTAATAAAAAAATTCGCCTCAAAAGGACTTAACGGAAGAAAAATCTCTTACTGGGTAAGCGAGAAAGACAATGGAGTGTATGATGCAATGAACAAGGGATTTCTAAAAGCCACCGGTGAAGTTGTGGCATTTCTTAATTCGGACGATTTTTACTATTCTCCTAATTCATTGAGCGTGGTTGCTGAAGAATTTGAGAAAGATGGCGGACTAGGTCTAGTACACGGAGATATTTTATTTGCTCTCGCAAACGCTCCGCATGGAAAAAACAATGCTTACTTAGTAAAATCTCCCGACTTCTCGCTTGATTTTATGCAAAAAGGCGCCCAGGTTCTCCACCCAGCTGCTTTTGTAAAGAAAAAACTAATGCAAAAAGCAGGCATTTTTGATTTGCAATACAAATCAGCGGCTGATTTTGATTTCTTCTGCAGGCTTGAAAAGATGAATATAAAATCAAAGCACATCAACGAGCCTATTTCAGTCTTCTTGGAAGGCGGGCTGAGCTCAAACGACAAATCGCACCTTGAGGCGATAAAAATAGTCGAAAAACACTACGGGTTCTTGTCAGCGTTTCCATTATACCTAAATCACTACTCTGCAAAAGCTTATCGAAGCGCGTTATTTATCGCAGGGCAGAAAGAGAAATATTTTTCAAACAAATTAAGCAAAAAACTATCTGCTTGCACTCATCTGGTTAATTTGTAAACTTTCTGGCAAGCTTTTTTGCATGAGTTTTCCAATCAAATCCGCTTTTTTTCAAAAATTCAGCGTAATTTTCTTTCTTAGCGCTCTTTATCGCGCTAATTAGCTGTTCTCTCCGCTCATTATTGCAGTAATCTCTTTCATCTTCAGGGCTGAATCCCTTGACTTTTGTTATGGGCAGAGCTTCGCCGATTCCTGAATTGCTTCCAATGATTTTAGGCACTCCTGCAGCCATTGCTTCAAGCCACACGAGCCCAAAACCTGTGTAAGTCGGCGGAAGGCTGATGAACATTTCAATTCTGTTGTAAAAATTATTCATTTCTTGTTGGGAAAGATTCTCCGCCACAATAAGCTTTTTTCCAAGTTCTTCGCAGACTTCA
>CAZJAE010000088.1:3754-4030 GCA_964544205.1 uncultured archaeon | reverse complement strand
TATTCATTTGCGCTATTTTTTTATTCAAAATTAGTCGTCGAAAGTTCTTGCATGTGGTTGTTTTTTTAGGTTCTTACTTCTGTGTCGCAGAATTGCGATATTATTGGAATGAGTTTAAGAGAGCCGGCGTCGTCAAGTGCGAATATTATCGTCTTTAGCCCGAGCATTCCGAATTTGTTTAGCATGAAGTGCATGAATTTTTCTGATTTTGACTCGTCATTGTAGAGTCTGAGCGTTGAAAGAGAGTCAATGAATACAAAATCGTATCCGCCTACT
>CAZJAE010000088.1:0-3744 GCA_964544205.1 uncultured archaeon | reverse complement strand
GTTAGCGAGCTTGGTCCGCTGACGAATGTCACATTCTTGTCTTTTTCGTATTCTCCAAGCGTCATGCTTATGCAGTCAACAAACTTTATTCCGCTTGTGTTTATGCCGTTTTTTTCAAGCATTTTTCTTATCAGCGTGTGTGTCTTTGAGAGGCTCACAAAGATCCCCTTTTTCTTGTTTTTTAATAATATCCTCATTGCGTTTGCAAGAACCGCTTCGTCGTCCGACGACTTGCTTTCTATAAGTATCGACTTTGAGTCTTTTACGAGCGCTTTTGAAAGCTTTGAGGTTATTATTTTTGAATTCATTGTCTTACCTTATTTTCGTATTTTTCGTAAGAAACTACTTGTGTGAAGTCAAGTCTTAGCCTTGGCGGGTAAAACGCGCTGTCAGCGGCGTACCCAAGCCCCACTATAAGTACTAACTCGCTTCTTTTTGGAATTGAAAGTATTTCGCCTGCTTTTTTCACATCAGGGGATAGTATGCATGAGTCAACGCCTTCCGCGGTCGCTTCGTGAACTATGCTTGAAACAGCCATTCCAATGTTTAAGTACTTGTGAGTCTCGGCAAAGCTTGACAAGTCTCCTTGAAGCAGTGCTTGTTGTTTTATGTAAATCGGTTCAAGAACGACTCCTATCAGCACAGGGGGTTCGGCGTAGAATCCGCCGTAAGTGCATACCCTCATTAATTTGTCAATTGTTTTTTTGTTCTTCACTACTATGAACTGCCATGGCTGGGAATTGTGGGAACTTGAAGCCCACCTCGCTGATTCAAGTATTTTGCTTATTTTTGAGTCTGAAACCATTTTTTCTGAGAATTCGTAAGTAGTCCGCCTCTTTTTTGAAAGCCACAAAAAATCTTTGCAAAGGTTTTCTGCCATTAGAATCACTTTCATCAATAGGGTTTTCTTCCTTTTTAACTTAACTCTTCAAAGCCAAAATGGGTGGTGAGTTTTCAAAAATAGTAAGCTTATTAAACAAGAGATTTGTTATTAGTCAAGGTGTTTTTGAATGGGACTAATTGACGGAGTTATAGGCGGAGTTACTAGCGGGCTTGCCAACAGGGCGACTTACGGGATAACTGATTCAGTTGCCAAGGGTGTAGGCGGAGCGATTCAAAAAGGGATGGAAAAGAAGTGTCCAAAGTGCAAGTCTAATCTAACAAATCCTCCCGGAAAGTTTTGCGCAAAGTGCGGAGAAAAATTGTTCAAAACTTGCCCTAAGTGCAAGAAAGAATTCTTGTTTGACGTGCAGTTTTGCGATTCGTGCGGAACAAAAACTGAAATGTAAGCCGATTTTTTTATTTAAACATGCGCGAAAAACGCGCATGTTCAATTTATTTTTATTTTAACTGCGTATTTTGCCAAATTTTGTTCTTGGATTCGAATTTAAGGGCTCAGCCTTTCCGGGTCTCTTGGCAAAAATGTCGCTTCTCTTACGTTCTTTAGTCCCAAGAGTATCATGAGCATTCTTGTCGGGCTTAACCCATATCCGCCGTGAGGGGGACAGCCGTACTTAAAGAACTTCAAATACTCTGCTATTCCTTCAATAGGGACTTTTTTCTCTTCTGCCTGATCTTTTAGGATTTCGTATCTGTGCTCTCTTTGAGCGCCTGTAGTGATTTCAAGCCCCTTCCATAAAAGGTCAAAGCTTTTTGTCGTTTCTTTTTCACCTTCTTTTCTCATATGGTAAAACGGGCGGACGCTTGCGGGGTACTCGGTCACAAACACGAATTCGTGCCCGAATTTTTTCTTCACGTATTCGCACAGCAGCCTTTCGCCTTCAGGGTCCAAATCCGAGTCCTTTATCTTGTATTGAAATTCTTTTTTCAGGGCTTCGTGGGCTTCTTTCATTGTTATTCTTGGAAATGGGGTAATCGGAACAATTACTTCGGTCCCAAATACTTTTTTTATTTCCTCGCTGTGCTTTTCCTTCACCCTTTTTAGCGAATGCGCGAGCCACTCTTCCTCAACCTTCATCACATCTTCATGCGATTCAATGAAGGACACTTCAATATCGATTGAAGTAAATTCAGTGTCGTGGCGCGTCGTGTGAGATGGGTTTGCCCTGAACACCGGACCTATTTCGAATACTTTCTCAAAGCCCGAAGCCATTGCCATTTGTTTATAGAATTGGGGGCTTTGCGCGAGCGACGCGGTTTTTTCAAAATATTTTAGCGAGAAGAGCTCCGCTCCCGATTCAGTCGCTCCTGCGACTAGCTTTGGCGAGTGGATTTGGATAAACCCGTGCGCGAGCCAGTATTCTCTCATCGCCGCTTCCATTGTTGTCCAGATTTTAAAAATCAAAGCGTTTTTTGGTTTTCTTAAATCCAGCCATCGATAATCGAGCCTTAATGGGAGCGAAGCCTCATCTTTTCCTTTCTCCGCTACTTGGATCGGAAGTTCTCTATCGGCGGTTGAAAGGATTTTGATCGATTCTATTTGGATTTCAAATCCTCCGGGGGCTTGTTTTTCCGGTTTTACTGTTCCAATTATTTCAAGCACTGTTTCTTTTGGGATCTTTGACGCTTCTTTAAAGACTTCAGGGGTTTCTGCCAAGGCTACTGCTTGAGCCATTCCGCTGATATCTCGCATAATCAAAAACTTCACTTTGCTTTGGTCTCGCAAATCGTGGAGGAATCCTTTTATGCAGACTTTTTCTCCAGCGTGATGCGAGAGTTCCTTAACCATTATTCTTTTCAAATACATCAACCTCGTAAATTGTCGCTTTTGTTTAATTAAATGTTTCCAACGGGACGTAAAGCTGTGAAATTTCCCGGCCAAGGCTGATTTTTTCGGGCTCCTTGGCTAGCCCAGATTGATGTTATTGTCGCTATTATCGCTTGCTTGCATCATGCTCTCAGCTGGAGAAACAGTTTTTTGAGAACCAAATTTATGTTTGAATTTTTCGCACGAATGCATAGTATATTATCAGGCTTGTTGATTAATAAGAAGTTAGAAAGTTTTGGTGTAACAAATTGTACATCAAGAAGAAATTTTGCTTAGTTGTGCTGGCAGGGTTTAACGTGGCTAAAGCCTGTGGCTGAATTCTTTTGCAAGTCTTGCTATTTCTTTTCTGCCGTCGTTCTTTTCGGCGAGTTTTTGCATGAATTTTGCTCTTTTTTGGATTTCTTTTGACTCTGAGAGTTCGCGTATCATTGCTTCAAGGAGGCTTGGGGGTGTTTTGTATTCTATTCTGTAGCCTATTCCAAGTTTTTGTATTCCGTTAGCGTTTGATTCCTGTTCGCTGTGGAATGCGTCCGGAGCTGAGAGTATTGGTTTTCCAAGGCAGATTGATTCCATCATTGCGGAGTGTCCGCCCCCGTTAATTATTACGCTTGCTTCGTTCATGAGGCTGATTTGGTCAAGCACTGCTCCGTATGTGTGCGCGTTCTTGTTTGGAGCGTCCACTTTCGCGTTTGGTCCTGCGACTATGTTGAATTTATAGTCAGGCATATTTTTTGAAACTTCAATTATTTTTCGCAAAAGCTCTGCCCTGTATCCGAATCCTCCTATTGTGGAGTGGACAGTTTTGTGCCCGTTTTTGTGCCTTAATTCATGTCCTTGTTTTCTTACTAGCGGGCCTATGTAGTGCGTTTTTTCGTAAACTTTTGGAGTAAAGTAGAGGCTTTCTCGGCATACTGTGAAGGGAGCCGCAAAGTCTGTGATAAGCACTTTGTCCATTTTTTCAAGCGTTGAGAATGTCAGTCTTCTCGCTATTGCTCCGGCAAGGTGGACTGTGGTTT
>CAZJAE010000087.1:1104-4036 GCA_964544205.1 uncultured archaeon | reverse complement strand
GGATGGCAATAACCCTTGCATCGCTTGGAATATTCAGCATAATAATGTGGGGCTCACAGACCCTAATGATGTTTGTAAAAAAATAACTCTTATAATCCGGGACTCAAAAAGCCGGGATTTAAGGACCGGAAAGGTTTAATTAGAGAGAAAAAGTAATTATTAAAGAGAATACAAAAAAAGAAAGGAAGAATAAAGCAAATAGAAAATAATAAGCAAAAGAAAAAATGAGAAGGACTGAAAAATGGCTATAGATATATTCGGAGCGCTTGGCGGGGGAGACTTATTTACAACACTCACGCTGATTCTTCTAATAATATACTTCCTATGGATATACGCATGGGCAAAAAAACAAATAGGCCCGAATCTTGGATTGCTCCTCGCAATAGTAATAACATTTTTGCTATTCTACAACTTTCCAGACTTGATATGGATACCGTTCATATTATTCATATGGTCAGTATTCGGCAAGGACTTGCTTGAACGCGTTCCAAAAGGAAAATAAAGACAAAAAGGGCGAAAAAGAGCTAAGGCAATTTACGTTAGTTAATGTTATTTGAGAATTAAAGAATAAATTGAGTGAATGAATATGGATTTATTGATGTTTTTAGTTTCAGTAGCGCTCTTAGGATTTGCAGTGCAGCTTGGCGAACTATGGATAGTTCTTGGAGCAACAACAATACTAATACTCGCTTCAAAAGACGTAAAAACAAGCATACTATTGATATTCTCAGTCTTTGTTTTATATGTCGTGAACGGAATAGGCATGAAAGAGTACTGGATAATTGCAGTATTTTTGCTCTTGGGAGTTGCTTACCTGCTTGGATTAGGAAAAGAAGAAGCTCCTCAAGACCCATACGCGGGACTCCTTGGCGGAATGGGCGGCGGCGGAATGCCTGGAATGGAGTAAGGTATTATGAACTGGGGCGGGGCTGTAATATCGCTTCTGATTGCAGTAATATTTCTATGGGCGCAGCTTGAATGGCTTGCGTTCGTATTCTTCGTAATAACAGTGCTCGTCCTGATTTACCCAAGAGCAAAGAAAGAGGCGAAAAAATCGTGGGAAGACATGAAAAAAGCTGATGCTTTCAATCCGGAAGCAAAATTTGACGCCTACGTGAAGGGAGTTTCAAAACAAGCAAGCGAACTATTAGTCCAAAAGCCTAAAGAGCCAACCGAAATCAATTACAAGAGCTGGCTGCATAAGTCAAGCAACATGGCTAAAAACTTTTTTAACGAACTTGAGTCGCTGTTTAAATAAAAAATTAGGGGCAAAATGCAAAATAGCTGCGCGCTAATGTAATCAAAACACAATCTATACAACGCCCGAAAAAAAAACAAAGCAATATATCACACTTTGTTGGACACTCTGACTGAATCTTTCCACAATTAGAAAAAATCAACTAAACCGCGAAAAAAAGCAGGAAAACTACTTTTTAGCTTCAAGCTCAACAAGAATCTTTCTGTTATTCTCAAGAATCTTTTGAAGCAAATCAATGCTCGCCTTAGTAGCGGCGTTAACATCCTCAAGCTTCTTCTCCATTTCAGAAACCCTAAAAGAAAGCGAAGAATCAACCGGCGCTTTTGAAGTGTCAATAGTTGACTTAACTTCCTCAACAGTCTTAGCAATATTATCAAGCTTCGCCGAGTGATCATCAAGAGCCGAAGTAACCATTGTTTGGTGCAAATCCTGAGCCTGCGCTTGAGTCTCCACCTGCGCTTTAAGAATCTGAACCTCTTGCGGCTTAATCATGGGCTGTTCCACAGGAGCGCTTTCCTGCTTCGGCTGTTTAACTTTAGCCAAAACCCCACTTGCCTCTTCCTGAGTCAAACCAGCGTCAACAAGAGTAGAAATAATCGTCGGATCATCGATCCCTGCCTCAATGAGCCGGGAAACAGTATCCATCATGACCTGTTCATTAAGCATTTTAATCACTCACAAATAACAAACCCAAAAACAAAAAAACCTTCTTTTATCAAGTAATGCTTTTATTGTATTTAAACCATCGCTTTTAGAATTTTTGCGCCAAAAAATTAACCGCTATTTGCGCCGATTAAACGCAAAACAATTCTTTCCAAAAGACATAAATACCAAAAAGCATTAATTATTCAAGAAATCGCTATGGACATGAGACTAGACAACGGCCCCTGGGAAGTAATATTCGCCGGACAAACCTATGGACACGAAGTTGAAGTGGCAGTAAATCCAGAACACTTCTACATCGCCCTAATATACGACAAAAAAGAAGGGCGAAGAAACGGCGCTGTAGTTGAAGGATACAAAGCATACTACGCAAGAGGCTCGCTTGAAGCATTCGTCCAAACCCTGCCGAAAAACTGCTTCGCGGTGGAAAAAAACCTCGGCGACAAGACATCAAAAATATTTTTCCTGTCATTTGAGCCATTTTATGTTGACTTCAAGCAGGAAGACTACTCAAGAAAAATAGACAACATCATAAGAAAAACAGAAGAAAGCGCGCTAACAATAGTCGACCTCGCAAGAGCAAGCGCAATAGAGCTAAAAGAACTTGACACCGTGGCAAAAACAGACTATGCCGGCGTGCTTGGAGACCCATTCACAATAATGCAGTTCGTGTTAGGAAGCAAAGAAAACAAACTCACAAGAATGGACCTCGCAACAAAAAAAGAATACCCTGAAGACATGGCTCCGCTAATCCAGCTCGGACTAAGCAAAACAAGAGAAATAATGAAAGAGCCTGCAAAAAACCTTTACAAAACAATGATACTCGGAGACGGACTCGGACTATACTACACAGCATACGTAGTGTGCGAACAAATGCTCCTTGAAGATTACCCCGTCCTAATACTAGACGACATAGGTTACTTCTCGCAACTAGGAGTAGTATCCACAAACGCGATAGAACTCAAAGAAGAAATAGTTGATTTTGAGCCAATGGCTTTCCCGATGCGCCCC
>CAZJAE010000087.1:0-1094 GCA_964544205.1 uncultured archaeon | reverse complement strand
GAAACAATAAACGTTTCGCTAAAAGACGCCGACTTAATGTTCATGCTTGAACTAAACGGACTAATAGATGCAGAATTCAACAAAAACCTTGCCCTTTTCAGCTTTGCCTCGCAGGTAAACACCATAAAAGAACTCGCAGACAAAGTCCTTTCAACAAGCGAAATGAGCGAATACGACAAATTAAGGGCGGAAAGAATACTTAGAATAATAGAAAAAAAACTGCCAAACGTATTCGGACCAGCGCTCCCTGTGGAAGAACTCACAAAAATAATAGCAGGCAAACTCGGAAGAGCAGTAGTAATAGAAATAAAAAAACTTGACATGGAAGAAAGACTCGTATTCATGCACACGCTTTTTAGACAGATAACAAAATCCGCATCCGAAAACAAAGCTCTCAACTGCGTGCTTGTAGTTCCAAACCTTGATGACTTGATGGCGGCAAATGAAGAAAGAGCGACAACCGCGTTAGTCAGACTCCAAAACCGCGGAGTGGGGCTAGTAATATGCGCAACAAAAGAACTCCCTGACAGCCTCGCACAGGCATTCACAGCAAAAATGAGCGTAGTGAGCGGAAAAGATGTTGCTGTATCAATAAAAGGAAAAAGAAACTATAGAATAACGCTAAGACCAACGCTAAGCGGCTCGCCAAGAGCAAACTAGAAAAATACTCTTGCGCGAAAAAAATAATGCCTGCCTAATGGCAAGGCAAAACACAATTTTTGACAAACAAAAAACAGCTAAATTTTCTTCTCAACTTCCTTTTCCTTAAGCCTCTTGTCAATAATGTCCCTGACCTGCGTCAAAGTCGCAAAGTCAAGAGGATTAATAGAATCAATGACATACTTTAATTCCTTTAATTCCTCTTTAGTAGCAGTCCTGCTTCTCATATCTTCAATCTGTGCCTCAAGAAGAGCAATCTGTTGTTTTAACGCATTAACATCCTCGCTATTTGCCCCGCCCTGTGAAGAAAGCTGAGGTGCGCTCACAACCTTGTCCTCAAGATTCTTAATCTTCTTATTCAAAACAACCAAATTTCTGCCCAAAATCTTTTCATTTCTGACAAGATACTTGATTTTCTGGGTTACAAGAAGAAT
>CAZJAE010000086.1:0-4060 GCA_964544205.1 uncultured archaeon | reverse complement strand
AACTCGCAGCGAAAGGATTAATACCTAAAAAGATGCTAATAAAGGAGAGCATGCCGTTTGTGCCAACAATGCTTTTAGGGTACCTATTGTGCCTTATCATAGGCGATTTGGCATTACTCATGGCCATAGGTGTATTTTGAATGCAAAAAGGACAAACAGTACTTGAATTTCTATTCCTGATACTAATAATCATAATATACATCACAGTGACAATAGTTCCGCTGACAAAAGACGCAAACGCCGCGATAACCGACACAGAACTAATGTCAAGAGCAAACTACGAAACCCAAAAAATCGTGAACACAATAAGCGAAGTTGCTAGAATGAGCAACGGGGCAAGGCAAACCATCGCAGTTTTCGTTCCAGACAAGACAAGAATAATCTGCAACGACACAAACATCCAATTCGACGTTAACCTGTCGCTAAGACCATACCCTGCGCAGTGCTCGGCAAACGGAATCTGCACAAAATTCTTCCAAACACCAACAAGCGCTCCAATGACAGGCGCCTTAAAACAAATAATAGGCCCGAGCAAAAAACAAATACTCATAGAAAAAGTTGACAATAATGTTGTATTCACGC
This sequence comes from uncultured archaeon, assembly GCA_964544205.1. Lineage (GTDB taxonomy): Archaea > Iainarchaeota > Iainarchaeia > Iainarchaeales > JAAZKV01 > JAAZKV01. The sequence continues at coordinate 3,478 of CAZJAE010000086.1, read as the reverse complement.
TGGGAAGCTGATTTTATGAACAAGAAAGGACAAACAGCGGTCGAAGCACTGTTCCTTTTCGTAATAGTACTAACCGCAGCAATTGCGACAGTAAGCCTCTACTCGCAGACACAAGACGACACCACAGCGCTGCTAATAGCAAGAGCAGAAGCAAACAAACAACTCGCTGAGAAAAAAACAAACAACATAATAGAAGAAATAAGAATGACAAAAAGCACTGTAGACACAAACATCAACATCACGCTGACACCATACATTGACCTGAACAAAAACGCAATAAAAACCGCGATTGAAAGCCAAACCGCTTTTAAAAACATCAAAATAAACATACAATAAATTCGACAAGAAACGAAAAGAACAAAACTCCTTTTTAACCTCCTCAAAATAAATCAAGCGTGGATGATAAAACAATCTCAAAAATATGCTTGATAATAACAATAATAGGAATTCTACTCTTTGCCGCAACATACGAAGAAGAATTCACAAAAAAAAGCATTGCTGAAATAAAATCAACTCCCGGCGAAAAAGGAATCGTGTTTGGGAGAATCGAATACATCATCAAAACATACCCAGTAACTCAATTTACGCTCACCGACGGGGACAAAGCCACTATATACTACCCAAAAGCGACCACACTCAAAAAAGACGATTTTGTCACAACATACCTTGAAAACCAAAACAACAATCCGGAAAAGAAAGACAACCAAATGATTTACGCCCACAAAGTGGTGAAAGAATGATTCTTGCTTACTGCCTCGCGGGAATAATCGCCGGCATAATAGCAGGACTCGTTCCTGGACTTCACTCAAACAACCTCGCAGTAATACTAACCGCAACGCCGTACTTCGGGGCAGAAATATGCGCGCTAATACTAAGCATGTGCACAACACAAGCATTTGTGGAATTCATCCCCTCCACTCTCTTTGGAGCCGCAAACGAATCAACATTTGAAGCAATACTCCCCGCCCACAAAATGCTCTTGGAAGGAAAAGCATACGAAGCAATATGCCTAACCACGCTTGGCGCAATAACCGCATTCACAGCCGGTGCGATACTAACGCCATGGTTCTTCACATACCTTGAAAACAACTCCACAGCAATAATTGAAGCTACCCCAATAGTGCTGATATTTGCGCTTGCAATATTTGTTTTAAGAGAAAAAGGAACAAACGCAAAAATAACAAGCATTTTTGTAATCATTGCAGCTGCAAGCCAAGGATACTTCTTCAGCGGGCAAGTATTCCCGCTCATAGCAGGATACTTTGGAACAGCGGGAACTATTTACTCGCTTAAAGAAAACACAACCATGCAAAAGCAAGTATACGAAGTTGAAATACACTTGCGGGACGCAAAAAACGCCCTTATTGGAATGATAGGCGGAGCAATAGTTGCAGTAATGCCAGGAATAGGAAGCAACACCGCCGGAGGAATAATAAACACTTTTAGAAAAAACACTGACTCAAAAGGATACCTCGCAATGCTCGGCTCAATAAACGCGTCAAACTTCTTCTTCTCATTCGCCACGCTCTTTGCGCTTGGAAAAGCAAGAAACGGTGGAATGCTTGCTGTGAAAGAAAAAATATTCCTCACTCCGCTCACAATGGCTTACGGAACAGAAATAATGCTCATCTCCGCAGGAATAGGCGGTTTTCTAACACTAATCCTCGCAAAAAAATTAATCCCCCGCATAAACCAAAAAACAATAAAAAAACTAGGGGTTGGAACCATCATCTTTACAACAATACTGGTTGGAATAATGAACGGACCAGTTGGACTATTAGCCCTATTCTTCTCAACCGCGCTTGGATTATACACAATAACCTCAAAAATAAAAAGAAGCACCATGATGGCGTCGCTAATCGTACCAGTGCTGTTTTTCTATATTTTCATATTAATATAAATCATGTGGAAAATAAAAAAAACGCTCCTTGAAGACTTGTGCAAATCGGCAGAAATGCACTACCCCGACGAGTTTTTGTGCTTCTTCGGCGGAGACGCCGGCAAAGAAGAAGTGACTGAAATAATATTCCTGCCAACACAGACAGACGAGACAAGCGCAAGCATAATGGAATCAACAATGCCTTTTGACCCCACAATAATAGGGAGCATCCACTCCCACCCTGATTCAACAGCAACTCCAAGCCCGGAAGACAAGCAATTCTTTTCAAAATACAGAATAAACGCAATTCTTGGATACCCATTCACTCTTGAAAACATAGCCTTCTACGACTCAAAATCAAGACGCATAAAACCACTCATAGAATAAGCCAAAAAATTCTTACCCAAATACTCCCACCCAGAAAAGTTAAAAGGACAAAATACATTATTTTAGCATGCAAAAAGGACAGTTAAGCATTGATTTACTCGTCACCCTCATACTTGCGCTAATAATAATAAGCGGGGCAGGATACGTAGTCAGCACATACTCCACAAGCGCAGACACGCTAAACGTCACACAACAGCTGAACTACCAGGCGACAAACACAGCAGCTCTAATCACAACAACACAAACCATATCAGACGCGAAATTCACAATCGACTTAAAACTTTCAAGAATAACATTCACTGATGAAAGAAAAAACAACAAAATGGAGTACCCAGAAGTTGAAATAATAGACAACAACACAATCAAACTCTCAAAAACAGTGAAAGGAATCACTCACACAGCAACAGCCAATTTTTACAAAACCCCCGACACCAACATAAACACGACACTTGCCCAAAGCAACGGAATACTGGTGATAACAAATGAATAAAGGCCAGATATTCGCAACAGACTTATTGATTGCAATGACACTAATACTCCTTGGAATCGGTTTCTTGGGCTCTATGATGGAATTCAACCAATACAACTCAAAACAACAATACAACACAAACGAATTCACTCAAAAAACAGAAGCAGGAGTCCTTGCCCTCGTAAACTCGCCATGGAGCTCATGCTACGTTGACGGCACAAACCTGCCATACTCAATAAACCCTTCAAAACTCAAAACAATAGGTGCAGAAGGAATAAAACAAAGAATCGGACTAAGCGATTATAATGTCAACATAATGATAGGAAGCGGAGCGCTGACAGAAAGCATAATCAGCGAAATAACTGACGGAAAACAAGTAGGCGTGATTGACTTAAACATTATTGTATGCCACACAAGCGCAGGATTCGCGGACCTAAACAAATGCATGCGAAACGGAACAGCATGCGAGAATAACAAAACCGATTACAACATTATAAGAATAAAGGTGAGCAAATGAAGGGATTCATATTCTCGGCAGAAGCAGTAGTTACAATAATCATAATACTCGCAGTCGCATCGATATTCGCAATGCAACAGACAGGAATTGAGAACAAAACAACACAAATAGAAATACAAAACAACGCGCAGGAATCTGCAACTCTTTACTTCAACCTCGCGCCAAGCCAGCCAAACCCGTACAACAAAGAAGTTTACTGCTCGCAGGTAACAAGATACAACCAGCC